>NZ_JAJBUX010000017.1 GCF_020860125.1 Cloacibacillus sp.
TCACCGACACCAGCGACGGCGACCATAAGATCAAAGTCATGGACCAGGGCAGCGCACCCACGACCGGCGCGGAGGACCCCCTCACTCTCGTCAAGACCGGCGACGGGAACGCCGAATTCACCCTCACGGGAAAGGATAATCTCACCGATATCGGCGCGTGGAGCTACGGACTGCGCCGCGCTCTGGCAAACGAGAGTCATTGGGAGCTTTTCCCCACCAAGAGGCCCTCTCCCCCGGCGTCCGCAGCGGTCAACACCTTCATGGGCGGATACCTGCTCGCATACGCCGAGACTCAGACACTCATGCAGCGCCTCGGAGATCTGCGCGACACCGATTACAACAGCGGCTATTGGTTCCGCTTCCACGGCGGCAGGATGGAGTCAAACAGCAGGAGCTTCGTGCGAGACTTCGACATGAAATACGGCGGCGCTCAGGTCGGATATGACAGGAAGATCAAAAACAGCTGGAAGGGCGACACATACGTCGGCGGATACTTCGGATACAGCAAGGGCGACCTCGATTACAGCATTTTGGACGGCGGCACCGGCGGCAGTGGAAACGTGGATTCAAAGACACTCGGGCTCTACGGAACCTATATCGCCGATAACGGTTTCTACGTCGACGCGGTGCTCAAGTACATGTGGATGAAAAACGATTTTGACGTGCTCGACTCCGACGGCGGCCACGTCACGGGAGACGGACTCTCCACCGGCGGCGTCGGACTTTCTCTCGAACTCGGCAAACGGTTCCGGTTCACGAAAAACGAGAGGGGCGAAAATTGGTACATCGAGCCGCAGGCGCAGCTCAGCTACACCCACCAGAACGGCGGATATTTCACCGCCAGCAACGGCCTGAGAATCGGCGTGGACAGCTTCGACTCACTGCTTGGACGCCTTGGGATGCTGGCCGGATATGAGACGGCGAAGACGAACATCTACGCGAAGGTCTCCTACGTGAAAGAGTTTGACGGAGACGTCAATATCATCGCGAACAACGTCAGCATACCGGAGTCCTTCGGCGACAGCTGGTGGGAGTACGGGCTCGGACTCACCACCAAACTTAACGACCGCAACAGTCTCTACATGAGCCTGGAGCGCTCCTCGGGCGGCAAATTCACTGAACCATGGAAGGTTTATGCCGGTTGGAGGATCAGCCTCTAAAAAGGACCTTCTTTTAAGTCTTTTGATCACGACATAAAAACGTAACTTGAAAGTAGCGGCCTCCGTGAATTAAACGGCGGCCGCTACTTTCGTCATATTCTACTCCCCTAAAAAAGATCGTGCGCCACATCTCTGCACCTCGCGGCATTTAAGGTAGTTTTAAGTTGTGCATAAAATCATCAGTTTTTTCATTATTTTTACAAAATACCTCTTCTTATTAAGAATAAGTATTATTCACTAGACGCGTAAAATATAAAAATGGTATTTTAAGACGCGAAGATACGAAAGGGGAGATACATTACAAAAATCTAAATTATCAGGCTGAACAAACCAAGTTGAGAGACCTCTTTTCAGCATGTTTCATGCTCGTAAAAAACGGTATCGGCTATTACGATACTATTCCTAATGTTCTTCTATGGGCTTTTACTTACGGCGTTGACAAGCGGGACCACAAGATCTGTTTCGACAGAAATTTACCGAGGCTGATCCGTGGCGGCAAACAGCCGGACAGACCATTAACGACGATGGCACCGGCGGTTTGACCCTGTAGGGAACGATCCTTGATTTCATCCAAAAATCAGGGTTCCCACCGGCGTGCCTTCAATAAAGGCGGCCGCACGGCAAACCTCCCCGTCTCATGTGAAACCCAAATTTTAAGTCCATTAAAGATATAAAACCCCCAATGATTCAAAAAAACAGAATCTAGGGAAGAAAGGTGGAAAGTAAAGATGAAAAAAATACGAATGATTTGTACCGCCGCTCTATTGGCACTGTGCGTACATCTCCCCGCGGCCTTCGCCGAGCTGAATTACACGGCTCCGGTTGAAACCTCTAATCAATGGAATGAGGATGTGAATATCTCATATACATACGACCCATCCTCCTACCCTTCAGTCAATTATAAGGGTGCCATCAATCTCGAGACGACGTCATCCAGCTTTCCGCAGAAATCCATTGTGATGAACGGCGACCACACGGTGAAGATACGCGCCTTTAAGGAGCCCGGCAGCAGCAGCTCCATTCAGATATTCGGTATAAAGGCGTACGGAGAAAACGAAGTAAAGCTGAACAGGGTGGACGTCGAATCCAGCTATATATCGCTCCACGCGCAGAAGGGCGCTAGCATCACCGTTGGAGACGACTCGCGTCTGATCACGAGGGATTCGACCATCAGCATCTACGCCCTTGACAGCAGTAACATCAAAATCGGCAGCGGCGCGGAGATCCAGGCGGGGAGTATTACCAGCAACACCGTCTATGGATACAGCGTGTGGGCAAACAGCCAGACGGGGCTCTCCACCATCGAGATTGGAGACGGCGCGAATATAACGAACATGGGAAACTACTCGAACTACGGCGCGGCTGTTTACGCGCAGTATGGCGGGCACGTCTCTATCGGAAGCGGTTCTACAATAACCTCTAAGGGCGACCGGAACGGTTCCGGAAAATCCAATATGGGCATCTATGCCGATGCGAATCTCGCGGCACAGGATGTCCCCGGTCTCCGTTCGACAGTGACGCTGGGCGACGACGTTACGATCGTCACGGACGGCACAAAGAGCAACACGGGGATAAACACGGGCAACGGCGCGATCGTCACCGCGGGAAAGAATACGACGATCCTGACCCACGGCTCCGGCGGGAACAACCACGGGGCATACGCGAAAAGCGGGTCACAGATCACTATGAAGAGCGCCTACATTGAGACGGAGGGTGATGAGAGCTACGGCCTGATATCAAAGGGCTCGCTGAACGGCAGCAACACAAATATCTCGATCACGGATGGCTCCCATATCAAGACCACCGGGAGCGGGGCGCACGCGGTGGTGGCCCAGGATAAGGGAGAGGTGAATCTGGCGGGAGCCAATACGATAGAGACCGACCCGGATAACGGCTCTCACGCCCTCTGGGCGCAGGGCGGCGGCACCATCACCGCGGACGGAACGATGAGCATCCTCGGCAGTCTGCAAGCCGAGAGCGCGGGCAAGATAAACATGACGACGCAGGACGGCTCATATATAAAGGCAACGGGGAACGGGGCGCACGCGGTGGTAGCCCAGGATAAGGGAGAGGTGAATCTGGCGGGAGCCAATACGATAGAGACCGACCTGGATAACGGCTCGCACGCCCTCTGGGCGCAGGACGGCGGCACCATCACCGCGGACGGACAGATGAACAT
>NZ_JAJBUX010000018.1:0-10979 GCF_020860125.1 Cloacibacillus sp.
GGATTCAAATATTCCTTTTAGGTCTGGAAAGCTAATTCCGTCATCTTTAAATGTAATACCCATATTAAGATTCAAATATTCCTTTTAGGTCTGGAAAGAAGAGCAAAAGGCGATTGAAGAGGCGCGGGAAGCGGATTCAAATATTCCTTTTAGGTCTGGAAAGGCAAGATTCTGGTAATAATGCCTGATGCAGTTCTCGATTCAAATATTCTTTTTAGGTCTGGAAAGACGGCGACAATTTTTACCAGCCAAGGCCAGTGCGCCGATTCAAATATTCCTTTTAGGTCTGGAAAGTACAGCGCGAAAACATTCCGCATGGCATCAAAGCCGGATTTAAATATTCCTTTTAGGTCTGGAAAGTGCTTCGATCACACGGTTGTGGAAGGGAAAAGTTTCTATTCAAATATTCCTTTTAGGTCTGGAAATTCGTTGAGGGTTTTTGCCGCGAATAGGTCTTAGTAGATTCAAATATTCCTTTTAGGTCTGGAAAGAGATATCCTTCTGCGAACTTTGCAGCTGTTTGTTTGGATTCAAGTATTCCTTTTAGGTCTGGAAAGAGAAGTCCGAGCGGCTGATAAACGAGACAAAACCTGGATTCAAATATTCCTTTTAGGTCTGGAAAGACGGGACTCTTATACGGATTCAGCCCCATCACCGTCGATTCAAATATTCCTTTTAGGTCTGGAAAGTAGTGATACAGCTGTGCCCCCGCGCACAGGACAACCTGATTCCAAATATTCCTTTTAGGTCTGGAAACTCGACTGGGAGGCGCAGTACCGGGCGACCATCGACCGATTCAAACATTCCTTTTAGGTCTGGAAACTGGGATGCCATCGCCCGCGCCTTTGGCGGGTCGCGGCGATTCAAACATTCCTTTTAGGTCTGAAAACATGGCATCTACAACTTTAAATTACTATGAATGGCCAAAATTCAAACATTCCTTTTAGGTCTGAAAACAATACGGAGACAACTACACCACCATGCAGCTCGCAAGGTTCAAACATTCCTTTTAGGTCTGGAAACATGTTGGCGAGGAAAGTCTGCGGGATGCGGACGGTGGATTCGAACATTCCTTCTAGGACTAGAAAGTATTCTTTCACCAGCGCCGTTGTCTTGGCGCTTATCGATTCAAACATTTCTTTTAGTCTGAAAGCAGTAAAAGTGATATCGTTACTCTAATATGGTGGGACCTGAATATCCATTTGAAATTTTGTGTAGTGAAAATTATAGACTGGTTGACATCAGTATGTAAAAATATTATCATCAAACCAGTATCTATAATTTACATTTTACAATTAGTCATGGCCCCATCTGTTACATACAACTTGGAGGTGAAGGATATAGATTATCTATTCAAGCTCCGTGACCACTGGTGGTTTGACGCTGGAATAGCGGCGTTTTATGACATAGCTGAGAGGCTTAAGAAAAATGACGGACAGAGATGGCTGGATGTTAAATTATGGATATGCCCCGATGGTATCCTTGTCTCTGCGCCCGATGAACTGCTGAAGCCGTTTGTAGATGCGTGCTATGAATATTTGGGCGATTTGTGGTGGAACGTTTCGTCGTCAAAGCAGGAGGAAGCGAAAGATCTTGTTATTTATAACAAGGAGAAAGAGACTTTCTCCTGTGCCCCTCGGCGTAATCCTACCCCTGTCGCGGCGCTTTCCGTAGGCGGCAGCAGCTGGAAGGTGGATTATGATGCATATGACGGCCTATCTGACGAAATGAAGAGTCGGACGGATGCGTTTTTAAAAGAGACGGGCAAATCCCTTTGGGGCATAAAGAAGGACAAGCTTCCCTATGAACAACCGGTATGCCATCCGCACATAGAGACTTTTCCGGTGAAGGGTAAGAAGAGGGTCTGCTCGGTCTGCGGACAGGAATTGGTCTGTGAGAATGTCAACCAGACGGTCTTTCCCCTTTTTTCCAGCCAAAGCGCCGCCTTTTCTTTTAATTCAAAATTTGGCACGCCTGACATCGTATGCTGGGAATGTGCGATGCTTGGCAAATTTGCCGTTCACAGCGCTCTTTATAAGGTAGCTGACCCTTATACCCAGATCATGCAGATATACTCCAATAACATGGCGGCATTGCTTAATATGCACGATATGATGGGAAATTCCAGTAATATCCGCATATTTGAAAAGGATAAATTATACTTTCGTGATTTTGGCACAGGCGAATCTATAGTAGAGCTGGCAAAGCTGCCCTATGAAGTATTGTGGAGCTTCTTTCTGATCTCTTTCGCTGAATTGAACAAACAAAAAAGGAATGCCATTGACGCGGGGAAGAAGCTGAAGCAGATCGGAAGCCTTAGCGAGGAAGATCTGAATGACCTCGCCGCAACTGGCGTGGTGACGATGTCGCTTGAAAAGAAGGGACAAACCTTCATCACGAAGGAGCTTGTTGACTTTCATGATTCTGTCTATATCTTCCGTCTGATCGATTACATTGAAAAAGAAACAAAAGAAGATAAGATCTTGAGTAAGAATAGCGGCGATTTCTGGAAAAATTTATTCTGGGACTTTGTTTTGGTACAAAACAAACAGAAGCCATATGATCCGGTGAACGGGCTTTATCGTAATAGGATATTGCAAAAAGTTTTTGAGAAGAGTTCGATTCTGCAGGATGTAGAGGATTTTGTATTTAAAAAGTCTCTGGCTTATAGTTATCCGTATCTTTACCGTATTTTGTCTTTTGTTATTTTGTATGAGCGTGTGGCTAATAAAAGAGATGTGGACTATGAAGGAGGAAAGGGTATGACTAAGGACCAGGTTGAAATAGCGACGAAGCTCGGGGCTCAAATCGTTATCAGAGGAAAAAAGACCCTGATGGTTGACGGCAATGACGTAAATAAGCTGAAACCATTGAAGGGCGATCTGTTTTCGCTGCGAAAGACCCGTACCGCCAATGACTTTTTAGAACAGCTTAGCAGACTGCAATTCAGATATGGCCTAGTGCTGAATCAGGAGATAATAAAAGGTATATTGGTAGAGAAAGATGTAGACTTCGAAGATTTTAAGGCTTATTGTATGATCTCCGCTCTGAATAGCTACAATATGGAGCTTGGGTTCGCTGAAAAATCAAATAGCGGTTCCACCGCTGCGGAAAATAAATAAGACCTTACGAGAGGGGAATTATCAAAATGGAAAATAAATGTCTGACGATAACATATTTGACCCGCGCTTCGTATGCTTCGCTTAACGGTTCCGATAAAGAGGCTGATAATATCTCCAGTATTAAAAAGATAAGGATGAATGATGGGCGGGAATATCCCTATAAATCGTCGCAGGCGATCAGACGCGATATCAGAGAACAGCTGGCGGTGATGGGATGGGAGCTTTCCGAGGCTGCGGTCGCCAAGCAGGCGAAGGGCACCTCTTCCACGATGGGCGAACCGGAAAAGTACATAGACGACGATCTCTTTGGTTTTATGATAGCCGATAAGAACACGACGAAGAGAACCGGTCCCGTACGCGTTTCCCCTCTGATTTCACTTGAGCCGTACCGCGGCGATTTGGATTTCGCCACAAATTACATGGGGGTAAAGGCCGGAGGTAATCCTAACATCTTCGAAACGGAGGTCCACTCCGGAGTTTACAGAGGAACGATACTTGTTGAACTGGACAGAGTAGGTATCGCCGACGCTGTTAATTACAAACTAGAACTGAAGGCGGAGGAGAAGAAAAGACGTGTTGAAGCCCTTATCGACGCAATTCAAAATCTGTGGGGCATCGGACGCCAGAGCCGCTTTCTCGCCGACATATCGCCCAAATTTATCTGTGCGGCGCTGATGAAGGTGAAGAATCCCATCTATATGGAATGCCTGCAGTTTAAAGACAATCGCATAGATGAAGAGCTGATCAAAGCTACCGAGGCTGACTTCAAGAATCAAATCAGCAGGTCTGTTATTGGAGAAAGAAAGGGCTTTTTTGAAAAGGATACGCCGAGTGCGAGGCCGTTGGGCGAGGCGTTCGATGAAATTAGAAAGTGGGTCGCCGAGACCTATAAGGGCTAGGCTTATGTATGGCTTTTCTGTACTTCTTGCGGCGCAGACGGCTTCATTTCGAGAGCCGTCGGCGCATCTATACCAGAAAACTTATCCTCTGCCGCCGATTTCGACTATCGCCGGTATAGCCGGCGCCGCCTGTGGGCTGGAGTTTTCGCAGGCGTGGCAGTATCTCAAGGAAAATAATATTTATCTCGGCGTCACCGGCAGCTGCCGTGGTACCGGCATTGATCTGTGGCGTTATAATAAAATAGCCGTACCCAAAAGTAAGGAAGAAAATGAGGGCGCCAAAAAACTAAATCTGGTGAAAATACTAAGAAATGACATTCTCAATAGAGAGTTTCTTTATGATACTAAGTTTTCTCTCTATTATGCTGCACAAAACCGTGATTTTGTGTGCCGTCTAGCCGAGGCTTTTAAAGATCCGGGATATGCAATCTCTCTCGGGAACAGCGATGATATTGCGATGGTACGGTCCATATCCGAGGTATGTGATGTCACTGCCACGGCGACAGTATCTTTGAAAAATACGGCTGTGGCGGGAGATATTTCGAAAGATGTCGGGTTTGACTGGGATTGTTTGCAAAAAACCAGTGTGTCGCAAACTTTAAGGGCGCCGGTGATCAGTAAATTGATAGTTGATTTTGAGTTTAAAGACATGGAACGTAAACCTATCAATTATCAGCCTTTTACGTTTTTGTTTGGGGAGCATATTTTACGCAGCCCGCAGCCGGCCTATTCTTTCTGCGGAAATGTAGTTCCTCTTTACTGTATTGGTGACGGGCAGCCGTGATGACGCATTATTACGCGAAGCCATTGCCAGGCGAAGAGGGAAGTTACGAATATCATATAAGAAGCTGTTTGGAGATCGCCAATTCGTTTTTTGAGTTAAATGCGGGAGCAATTAAATCGTTTTGCGTCGATAATGACGTTCCCTATGATGCCATGAGACGGATCTGTTTCGTGGCACTTTTTTTACATGACGTCGGCAAGCTGGGAGCTTTTTTCCAGAACAGGATGGAACATCTTGTCAGTAAGGTTAATGGTAGAGAACTTGTTTATTTCAGGCATGAATTGATTTCGGCACTGATTTTATGGGGATGTCGTGAATGTGCTGGCTGCAGGTGTTTCGACGATGTTTTCCCGTATGAAGTTTTTGCTGTTTTGGGACACCATAAGGGCCTTGATAAGAGCTGGAAAAATTTTGCGAGGGAGACAAGGAAAAAGCAGGCGGATAAAATTTCGCGCGAGGCGCTGTATTTCGCCCTTGCCGTTGAATCTCCCTATAAAGATGCAATTAAAAGATGTTTGGATAAAGTACATTTTGACGAAAGTCTGTTCGCTTACAGGGAAGATACGAATGAAAATTGGGTAGAATATTTTTTTCGCCGTCTTGACAAACATTTTAAGAGAACGTCGTTAGATAGATTAAAAGATAAAGACAGGCTGACGAGAGTTTGTACGTTCGTCAGAGGAGTGCTTTGTTATTGTGATTGGCAGGCATCTTCATCGGGAAGCGAAAGATTGAGTTTTTCTCACGGCTACGACAGCGAAATAATGGAATCAAAGATAAACGCCGCCATGTTTGCAGAAAATGGGAAACCGTTTATTAAAAGGAATTTTCAGTGCCGGTGTGGTCGGCAAAAGGGAAATGTGCTGGCTATCGCACCGACTGGAAGCGACAAGACGGAGGCGGCCTTGTTATGGGCGACGTGCGTAGCGTCGAATAAAATTATCTTATTGATGCCGACGAAGGTTACCTCCAATAGTCTGTATGAGCGGATGATAAAATACTTTGCCGAGGCAGACTGCGGCATCACCCATTCAGGCGCGGCGATGTATCTTTCCATGTCTAAAGACGATTCTTATGGGGCTTCTGACGAAGAGCACGGAGATGTATTTAAGCTCTTGAATAAATATCGCACTTTTATGGCACCGGTCACAGTCGCTACGGTTGATCAACTGCTTTCGGCCAATTTCAGAGTGGGACACTGGTATCTGAAAGAAATTGCGACGCTGGGAGCCTCCGTTATCTTTGATGAAATACACTCTTACGATCCATATATGCTTGGCCTGATAACTAAAAGTATCGAACGTATCATGCGTATGCAAGGGCGTGTAATGGTGATGAGTGCCACGATGCCAAGGGCACTGAGGGAACACTTTCAGGGTTTGTTGGGCGTAGATGAACCGATAACAGCCGATGAATTGATGGGACGCAGTAATTGTACCTGGGAATATACCGACAATAGCATCGAATGGTACATGGATGAGATAAAAGAGGCGCTGGCGGCGGGGCGGAAGGTCGCTGTCGTGGTGAATTCCATTGGCAGGGCGCAGGAACTATATAGGATGTGGGAAAAGGAACTTGCCGATACGGAGTTTGCGGATAAGATCATGTGTTATCACAGCGCCTTTATTATGCGGGACCGCATTGCGAAGGAAGAGAAGCTGATAGGTACCGGCAAACGCGATGAATATGGCAGGCCGAAAGAGATATCTCTCATCATCGCAACGCAGATGATAGAGGTATCGCTCGATATCAGTTTTGACTATATGTACAGCGAACTAGCGCCGCTGGACAGCCTTATCCAGCGGGCGGGAAGATGCAACAGGAAGGGAAATATCGAGGGAGCTAGGTTTATTGTATTTCCAATAAGCGACGTAGCCCAAAAATATGTATATAAAGACGCGGCCGCCATTATTGGCAAGACTGATGAGATACTGAGGAAACGGCAAGGTAAACTGAGTGAGAATGAGATCGGAGCAATGCTCGAAGAGGCCTACCAAGACTACCGCTTTATCGACCATAAGGATTACAAGACGGCGAGTGATAATATAGGGGTGATTTGGGATGAGAGGGCGCCAATATTTGATACGGTTGATTACAATGAAGAGTGCGTGACTCGTCTCATAAGTTATGTCAAGGTACCGATAATTCCACAAAAGTTTTATGGTGAAGTTACAGAACTCTGTCGTAGCGGTGAAAAGAAGGATAAACTGAAGGTCGCGCTTTATGAGGTGCCTGTTGGAATGAAAACCTTGAAGCTATTTAACAATAAAAAATGTGTAATGTCTCCGGATTTGGCGTATTTGGATATATATGAGATTCCATACGACGATAAAATAGGCGTTCCAAGCAACAATGATGATCCTCTATTATGTTGATGAGGTGTTGTGATGCTGTCAGAAAAGGCCAAGATAACGGGGATGATTTTACAGGCATATGGAATATGCCACAGGCAAGTGTGGTTTTTAACGCATAGTATATTTGCTGATCAAGAGAATGAACTTTTATCATTAGGACGTATTATTGACGAAAATAGTTACGCCCGGGAAAAACATCAAATTAAATTCGGCGGGAATAAATTTGATTTTATGCAAAATAAGGATGGCGTTCTCATTGTCTCCGAGATAAAAAAGAGCAGCCGTGCGGAGAAAGCCTCGATACTACAACTTGCGCATTATCTCTACGAACTTGAAAAGGAGGGAATCGCGTCTGCCGGCGTATTATTATATCCAACCGAAAAGAAGAGGACGGAAGTTATTTTAACTGAGGAATTAAAGAGTACTCTTGATAAGTCATATGCTGTTATAGAGATGCTTTCCTTCTCGGAGAAACCACCAAAGCTGTCTCCGTGTAAATACTGCAAAAAATGTGCCTACGGTGATTATTGTTGGAGCTAAAAGGGAGATCGGAGGGATATTTGTGGGAAAGACACTTTACCTCTTGAGCAACGGAGAATTGAAAAGAAAAGACAATACGCTGTTTATCGCCAGAGAGAACGAAAATCCTAAGTTCCTTCCGGTGGAGACGTTGGATGAGATAAATATATTCGGCGAGGTGGATTTTAATAAAAGCCTTTTGGAATTTATATCTCAAAAAGAGGTCATTTTACATTTTTATAACCACTATGGGTATTATGTCGGAAGTTTCTATCCTAGAGAGCACCTGAATTCCGGAGCCGTAATCCTTGCGCAGGCGGCATATTATATGAACGCCGCGAAAAGAATAGAGATAGCCTCGTCGTTTGTTACCGGGGCCATCGATAATATGAAGAGGGTGATGGAATATTATCAACGCAGGGCGATGGTGGAGATAGAAGATATCGTTGACGCTTTGGATACATACAGCGAGCGGGCGCATCAGTGCGAGGATGTGTCTGAACTGATGGGCATAGAGGGCAACTCTCGAGAAAAGTATTATGAATTTTTCGATCGGGCTGTAAAGGATGATGCGTTTAAGATGGTGAACAGGACTCGGCGCCCTCCGTCAAACCGCATGAATGCCTTGATAAGTTTTTTAAATACGATGTGCTATACGTTGGCGCTGTCCCAAATTTACCGTACTCATCTGGATCTGCGGATTGGATTTCTGCATGAGACAAATTTTCGCCGATTTAGTTTAAATCTTGACGTCGCGGAAATATTTAAGCCGATTCTGGTGGACAGGCTGATATTTTCGCTTATCAATAAGCGCGAGATCCAGGAAAAGCATTTTGAGAAGCAGAGCGGTGGGGGAATTTATTTAAGCGACAGCGGCAGAGAAATTGTTTTACGCGCGTGGGAAGGCAGGCTTAACGAAACGATAGAACATCCGACGCTTGGAAGAAAGGTCAGCTACCGCGGCCTGGTGCGTATGGAAATATATAAACTGCAAAAATATATCATGGAAAATATAAAATATGTACCATATGCGAGCAGGTGGTAAGATGTTTGTTATTATGTTTTATGATGTCTGTGAAAAAAGGGTGAATAAAGTTTTGAAGACAGCAAGAAAGTATCTGACGTGGATTCAAAACTCCGTGCTGGAAGGCGATCTGACTCCGGCAACACTAGAAGCGCTGAAGGCCGACGTAAAGAATATAATTGACCATGAATATGACAGCGTGCTGTTCTATGTTTGGAGAACGGAACGATACATGACACGTGACACTATTGGCATAAAACGTGGCAGCGTAGATTCTTTTATTTAAAAGACTGTCGACCTCCAATAGCGTAAAAACAGCGGGAGATCGACAGACTTTGTGAAACGATAATTATTATTGCAGTATTCAGGGATATTTCGATTTCTCAATTTTAAAAATAGCTAATAGTGTTGTGTTCGCTAGTATTAGAAATACAATTATAATCATGGTTGAGATGGGATTAGAATCTTCCTGTAAGGATTGGAAACACGGCGAGCGCAACCCGTCGCTTGGGTTGCTCTGTAGATTAGAATCTTCCTGTAAGGATTGGAAACAAGGAGGGCGAGATCGCAAAGCTTTATGAGGTGACTTGATTAGAATCTTCCTGTAAGGATTGGAAACTAGATCTTGTGAAGGGCAGCGACGCGATCGGCGATGAGATTAGAATCTTCCTGTAAGGATTGGAAACGGAGACAATATTAAGTTGGAGCAAGTGAAACAAAAGGATTAGAATCTTCCTGTAAGGATTGGAAACATCCACCATGCTGGACTGTTGGCGGCGTCGAAATGCCGATTAGAATCTTCCTGTAAGGATTGGAAACACTCAAAGCTCATGAGCGAGGAGCGGGCGCTTAAGGATTAGAATCTTCCTGTAAGGATTGGAAACAACTTTGGTGCGATCCCTTCGCACTGCGAGATTTCAGATTAGAATCTTCCTGTAAGGATTGGAAACAAGAAACGGTTCTCGGCACAACGCCGACGACTCCGGCGATTAGAATCTTCCTGTAAGGATTGGAAACATGTCCCCACGACAGGGCTTTGTATTGTATCTCTACGATTAGAATCTTCCTGTAAGGATTGGAAACAAGGAAAAAGAGACAATGTTTAAGGCTTTTATGATGATTAGAATCTTCCTGTAAGGATTGGAAACGTAACAATTAAGGAGTGATAAAATATGCCAGTAAGCGATTAGAATCTTCCTGTAAGGATTGGAAACTTAAATCTATTGTCATCTTCTGGTCTGCTAATTGCGATTAGAATCTTCCTGTAAGGATTGGAAACATCGTAGCAGCGCCCTCAATATTCCGTATCGCGTCGATTAGAATCTTCCTGTAAGGATTGGAAACAGAGTTTTAAAGCATCTTACAGCGCCTCCCGCGCCGATTAGAATCTTCCTGTAAGGATTGGAAACGGCGGAATAACTGATACCCTAACGTTATTGTTTTCAGATTAGAATCTTCCTGTAAGGATTGGAAACCCGTCTGGTATAAGCGTAAACCTGTTGTCGGGATAAGATTAGAATCTTCCTGTAAGGATTGGAAACTCGAGGCCGATCGCTGTTGTAACGAGCATAACAAACGATTAGAATCTTCCTGTAAGGATTGGAAACATGGCTGCGCCTGAAATGGAACGACCAGAAAAGCGGGATTAGAATCTTCCTGTAAGGATTGGAAACCGGTCCAGCGAGGCCGAGGTCTGCTCCGCCGCGTGGGATTAGAATCTTCCTGTAAGGATTGGAAACGGCGGAATAACTGATACCCTAACGTTATTGTTTTCAGATTAGAATCTTCCTGTAAGGATTGGAAACCCGTCTGGTATAAGCGTAAACCTGTTGTCGGGATAAGATTAGAATCTTCCTGTAAGGATTGGAAACGCAAAATTAAAATAAGGGGGTGTGTGCCTTGTGGTGATTAGAATCTTCCTGTAAGGATTGGAAACAACACCAAAACAAACTTGCTTTCCAGTATTTTTCGTGATTAGAATCTTCCTGTAAGGATTGGAAACGCCGTTCCTCGTCGGAAAAATCTGGAGCTACAAAGGGATTAGAATCTTCCTGTAAGGATTGGAAACTCGTGCTGCTATACCCCCTGCGACGGCGCGCCTCCGATTAGAATCTTCCTGTAAAGATTGGAAACTAACATCCGCAGACCGCGAAATACGCCGGCTCTCCGGGATTAGAATCTTCCTGTAAGGATTGGAAACGCGGCAGGGTGACTTTTAAACCAGCTCCGGCCTGAGATTAGAATCTTCCTGTAAGGATTGGAAACTCGCAAGGTATC
>NZ_JAJBUX010000018.1:11079-101073 GCF_020860125.1 Cloacibacillus sp.
AGCTCGTGGCGCGTGATTTTGCCCGGATTAGAATCTTCCTGTAAGGATTGGAAACTCGCAAGGTATCAGCTCGTGGCGCGTGATTTTGCCCGGATTAGAATCTTCCTGTAAGGATTGGAAACAGAACAGCACTCATGTGCGTGGGATCGCCACCGATATCGATTAGAATCTTCCTGTAAGGATTGGAAACGTATCAGATGGCTTGAACTTCCACTTTCCGTCAGCCTCGATTAGAATCTTCCTGTAAGGATTGGAAACTGGATTTGTGCCGTTTGCTGGTGTCGGGGTGCCTCGATTAGAATCTTCCTGTAAGGATTGGAAACACGTTCGCTGGGAATGTAGAGGCGTGGAATGTCTTACCGATTAGAATCTTCCTGTAAGGATTGGAAACCCGAATAATCGCAGTTGTTCTGGACAAGCCTGAACGATTAGAATCTTCCTGTAAGGATTGGAAACAGAGTAATTGTATAGCGAGGTTTTTCTGTTGGCATATGATTAGAATCTTCCTGTAAGGATTGGAAACTCGACCAGTCGAGCGAAACATTTACGGCGCTCGGCATGATTAGAATCTTCCTGTAAGGATTGGAAACGCGTAAAATAACCGCGGTCGTCGTCCGTATTGCCCTGATTAGAATCTTCCTGTAAGGATTGGAAACGTACCAAGGCAATCACACGTTTTCTGTTGGCGCGTAGATTAGAATCTTCCTGTAAGGATTGGAAACACTCGATATGCCGCTGGGTTGACGGCAGAAGAATTAGATTAGAATCTTCCTGTAAGGATTGGAAACACCTTATAGAGCTGGGGTTTGTGGATATCGCGGCGAGATTAGAATCTTCCTGTAAGGATTGGAAACATAGAAATTAGCTGCATTTCGGAGGCGGGTGCCGCCGATTAGAATCTTCCTGTAAGGATTGGAAACGTAGCGGACCCGCTAAAGGCACGTAAGATACTCCAAATTAGAATCTTCCTGTAAGGATTGGAAACACGTGCTGCTGGATGCGACGGTGCCCCACGAGATTATCGATTAGAATCTTCCTGTAAGGATTGGAAACTCAGATAGCCGGAAGTCTCCTCGATGCTGGCTTTTTGATTAGAATCTTCCTGTAAGGATTGGAAACTGATTTTGCAAGCCAACTTGTGATGCGGGGTGTTGCGATTAGAATCTTCCTGTAAGGATTGGAAACTCCGCAGCTGCATTCGCCCGTTCGCGCGCTCTATCGGGATTAGAATCTTCCTGTAAGGATTGGAAACACCCGGAGCAGGCCGCCGCGAAGCTGCTGCGTGTCCGATTAGAATCTTCCTGTAAGGATTGGAAACAACGACATCGCGTCAAACGCGCCCTCGGCAATTACAAGATTAGAATCTTCCTGTAAGGATTGGAAACAAGATGACATTGAATGGGAATTAGCGGAGGCAAGCGGATTAGAATCTTCCTGTAAGGATTGGAAACATCTACTGGGTGACGTGACGCCGCCGCTCTTGGACGATTAGAATCTTCCTGTAAGGATTGGAAACGCGTCAAAATTGAGAGGAGAAATGCCCTCGATGCCTGATTAGAATCTTCCTGTAAGGATTGGAAACATGGTTTAATTATAGCGTATTTACGCAAAAAGTCAGATTAGAATCTTCCTGTAAGGATTGGAAACCCATTTTTACCCCTCCGATTCGGCAGGGGAGCGGCTGATTAGAATATTCCTGTAAGTATTGTAACCGGGTTGGCGATGCGTATGCGATACATTGTAATTCAGATTAGAATCTTCCTGTAAGGATTGGAAACGCGTCGTCAATGAGAACAGATGAGGTTCGCGGTACGGATTAGAATCTTCCTGCAAGGATTGGAAACGGAATACAGCACTGGCAATTAAAAATTGTAAATCCGATTAGAATCTTCCTGTAAGGATTGGAAACAAGTACAGCAAAAAAACAAAAACGAGATGTTCGCCGGATTAGAATCTTCCTGTAAGGATTGGAAACGTGATAGGCAAGCAACAGCGGCTTGATACCGCCGTCGATTAGAATCTTCCTGTAAGGATTGGAAACTCGGCTCGACGCCGTGAACGCCGCGCGCCCGGTTGGATTAGAATCTTACTGTAAGGATTGGAAACAACGTTGGGCGGCACCGCTTGTTCAGGGCAATGCCGATTAGAATCTTCCTGTAAGGATTGGAAACGGTTTAAGGACGAGGTTTTGTAAAGGAGATGGCAGAGATTAGAATCTTCCTGTAAGGATTGGAAACTAAAGTTCCACAGTCTTAGGATTTACGCTTATATTACGATTAGAATCTTCCTGTAAGGATTGGAAACATGAACCTTTGCTTTATCGCACATCCCCGGAACACGATTAGAATCTTCCTGTAAGGATTGGAAACAAGCCCTACGCCGGGGGCGAGGGTGGTCCAGGCGAGCGATTAGAATCTTCCTGTAAGGATTGGAAACATTTCCATGCACTGTAACCAGCCGCTGTTTTTGTAGATTAGAATCTTCCTGTAAGGATTGGAAACTCTGGAGGCGAAACAAACCTCGCGACATGCAGACAGGATTAGAATCTTCCTGTAAGGATTGGAAACGCTGCTTCGACAACAGCCGATAGAGATCATGCAGACGATTAGAATCTTCCTGTAAGGATTGGAAACTCAGATACCCAACAGCTGGTGAATACATGTACACCGGATTAGAATCTTCCTGTAAGGATTGGAAACAGAATTGTCGCGTCTGTTGTCTGTTTGTTTGTCATGATTAGAATCTTCCTGTAAGGATTGGAAACAAGAGTTTCTTGAGCGGCGTCCTGACAGCTTAACTAGATTAGAATCTTCCTGTAAGGATTGGAAACGAGGATATCTTTTGGTACATACGATGATTGGCCGAGATTAGAATCTTCCTATAAGGATTGGAAATTTCCAAGTGGTAACGGATACACCGAGTTCCTGGGTGATTAGAATCTTCCTGTAAGGATTAAAATTACGATAATTATATTATGTATTTGAAAATTCATTTCGTATTTTGTTTTCAAAAATAGTCAGTCGTGGTACTCTTAAAATAGAGATAGAAATCTACAGCTACGGTAGTTGGAGGTATGGGAATGCATATATCGCTGTACATTAATTCTCATGAATCGAAAATACTAAAATTACCATGCTCCAATTTACATTTTTTTCAATCGTTAGTATATAAGCTGCTTCCTCCTGGTAGAGCAGCATTTCTCCATGATCAAGGTTATGTTATTGACAACCGCCCGTTAAAATTATTTGCGATGAGTTGGCCTATATCAGAAAAAGTTCCGAAATTGGAAGATGGGCTAATTAAATTTGACTTGCCAATTCGCATAGTGATATCTACTCCGATAACTTCAACTATGGATGGCATTGCGAGCGGTGCGTTAATGAATGAACATATGCACATCGGATCAAATGTGGTGTTCTGTGATAAAGTTGAGGTCAATTATTATAATTTCGTCTCTGATCAGATAATAATCAAAACGCTTTCTCCTATCAGTTGTTACTCACAGATGCTGCGTCCGGATGGACGTAAGTATACGGTTTACTTCTCTCCATTCGAAAAAGAGTTTTCAAATTCTATATATAACAACCTTACCAGAAAATATAGGGCAATATATGGTACAGCTGAAATTCCGAAGGGTACTGTTGAAATATTTCCAATAGGTACACCTAAGGAACGTGTTGCCAAATTTAAAGTGAATGATTCTTTTCCAATAAAGGGTTGGAGCGGCAGGTTTAAAATTAGTGGTCCAAAAGAGTTGCTTCAGGTAGCTTTAGACTGTGGTTTGGGAGCAAAGAATAGCTTAGGTTTCGGTTGTATTGCGCCGGATGGTAAATAGGGCTTCTCTGTCGATGTCCAATAGCGCAAAAAATAGCGTAGTTCGACATACATTGTGAAATGTGAGAATAATAGCAGCGGTACAAGTAAATACTAATCTTATGATTGTTTTGGCGTATGCAGTTTTTTGATTGAGACGAGTCAAGGAAATGTGTGCTGACGCGCTTTTTGGTGGGATTAGAATCTTCCTGTAAGGATTGGAAACGGAGATCGATGCCGATGCCTGAATATGCTCTGTACGATTAGAATCTTCCTGTAAGGATTGGAAACAAGTTCATCCGCACACGGTTGACCTTGGCTAGCGGGGATTAGAATCTTCCTGTAAGGATTGGAAACTACAATTTTACGGTCGCAACGGGATGTTCAAGACAGATTAGAATCTTCCTGTAAGGATTGGAAACCAGTCTTGCCCAAACCCGTCGCCATCTGTATTAGAAGATTAGAATCTTCCTGTAAGGATTGGAAACAAATTCGCGATACTTCGCTTCTCGAAGCTGACTAGGATTAGAATCTTCCTGTAAGGATTGGAAACCTGCGAAATGTCCGGCTGTTTCCTGTGCGTGTCATGATTAGAATCTTCCTGTAAGGATTGGAAACGGCTCATTTTTTCGCGCCCTTTGCGGTTCTTCCTGGATTAGAATCTTCCTGTAAGGATTGGAAACAATTTAGTTCCAGTCGCTTCGCCTTCTGCCTCTTCTTGATTAGAATCTTCCTGTAAGGATTGGAAACTAAAAAGGCGACATACAAAAAAACCTTGAAGCGGCCGATTAGAATCTTCCTGTAAGGATTGGAAACAAGACTCTCTAGGCCTCGGAGGTAAAAAGTGATGGCGGATTAGAATCTTCCTGTAAGGATTGGAAACTATACCAGTTGACCGGCAATCGCTACGAGCTTTTGTTGATTAGAATCTTCCTGTAAGGATTGGAAACATATAAAAATAGTCGTAAACCGTTGGTAACACTGGATGATTAGAATCTTCCTGTAAGGATTGGAAACCGAGAAGAAACACATTTTTGAGGAACGCTATAATTGATTAGAATCTTCCTGTAAGGATTGGAAACGCAGTGTCCCAGCTGCTCGGCGATACCATACGAGCGATTAGAATCTTCCTGTAAGGATTGGAAACGGAAGATCCAGCCTAAACCACGGCCTTGACGGAGAGGATTAGAATCTTCCTGTAAGGATTGGAAACGGCAATTTCTACGTAGGTGACTTCGGCAAAGGAATGATTAGAATCTTCCTGTAAGGATTGGAAACGCGTGGATTTTACGGCGGGGTGTCGGCAAGAGGGAGGATTAGAATCTTCCTGTAAGGATTGGAAACAGACGTCCGCAGACATCCGTGTGCTTCACCGTCTTAGATTAGAATCTTCCTGTAAGGATTGGAAACCGGACAGGGACTTGCGAAGGATTCCGCGCTCTGCAAGATTAGAATCTTCCTGTAAGGATTGGAAACTGGGACACAGCGCTTCACCCTCGGATGTACTGTAGAGATAGAATCTTCCTGTAATGAAAGAACATCGGTGTAGTGGGAGATAATGAAGAGATAAAAAATGCTGCCAATATCTGCCAAGTATGACGCTATGTACCGGGAAGGGCTATATAATAGAAATCGCGGTGTGCGCTCCATTATTGGCATTCAAGCAAGAATCAGGGAATTTATAGGGTAGGGCTACCTATGTATTAATGATACGGACAAGAGAGTAACCAATTGGCCTGTTTACCCACTGACGTTCTCACTGAAAGAACTTATAGACTAAGACACAATGTCTATACCCTAGAATGAATGCAGCCCAATGACAAAACCTCGTATGTACGTTATAACGTACATACGAGGCGATCGAAATGTTAAATACTAATGCAACTACATTGCGTAAAAACCTTTTTGGTATATTGGAACAGACAATCAAGTATAACGAACCCGTGAACGTCAGCACCAAGGACGGCAATGCGGTTATTCTGAGCGAAGATGATTATAATAGTATGATGGAAATGTTGTACTTGGCTTCTATCCCAGGAATGCATGAAAAAATAATAGACGGCCTAAATACGCCGATCGGGGAATGCGTTCCGGAGGATAAGGTTGTCTGGTGATGTACGAAATTGTGTATACCAAAAAGGCGATTAAAGATATCCCCCTCTTGAAAGCTGCGAAGCTCGATGAAAAAGCCAAGGCTTTAATAAGGAGGTAAGTTATGGAAAAGTTTTCTTCGATTACGACTATATATATGGGAAAAGATGCGTTGGCGGACGCGGTGGGTGGTGCGCGGCGGGTCTTTATCGTCTCCGACCCGTTTATGGTTTCGAGCGGCAAGATATCTTACGTCACCGATTATCTGGAGGGGACGGGCGCGGAGTATGAGATATTCTCCGATGTGCAGGCGGACCCAGATATCGAGACCGTCGCCGCGGGTACGGCGCGCATCGTTGAGTTCAAGCCGGACCATGTGGTCGTGCTTGGCGGCGGCTCGCCGATCGACGCGGCGAAGGCGATAGTCTTTTTCGCGCATCAGCAGGGGGCTGTCCCGCCCTGTCCCTTCACGGCGATCCCGACGACGAGCGGCACCGGGTCGGAGGTGAGCAGCTTCGCCGTCATCACGGACCATAAGAAGAATGTCAAATACCCGATGGTCGACGACAGCCTGCTGCCGACCTCGGCGGTGCTTAACGCGGAGCTGGTGATGAGCGTGCCGCCGAAGGTGACGGCCGACGCGGGGTTCGACGTGCTGACGCACGCGATAGAGGCCTTTGTCTCGACGGACCGCACGGATTTTACGGACGCGATGGCGGAGAAGGCGATCAAACTCATATATCGTTATCTGCTCACCGTCTATCAGGAGCCGGATAATTACGAAGCGCGTCAGCGCGTTCACAACGCCTCCTGTATGGCGGGCATCGCCTTTTCCAACGCGGGGCTGGGGCTCAACCACGCGATGGCGCATACGCTCGGCGCGAAGTTCCATATCGCCCACGGTCGCGCAAACGCGATCCTGCTGCCCTATGTGATGAGTTTCAACGCCGGCTGCGCGACGCAGCTGACGGAGACGGCCAAGCGTTACGCGAAGATTGCCTATCTCTGTGATATTTCGACGGCAAGCGTCAGGCAGAGCGCGCTGAACGTGATCCGCACGATACGCTCCTGGACCAAAAAGATGGATATTCCGCCGACGATCAAGGCGGCCGGCGTCAGCGCGGAGGATTTTCGGGCGGAACTGCCGGAGATGGTGGAGGACGCCCTCGCGGACGCCTGCCTCACGTCCGCGCCGCGCCGCTGTACGAAAGAGGATATTCGCCAGGTCTTTGAAAACGCCTATATCGGCAAGCTGCCATAATGTCTGAATTTGAGAATAAACAGCGAATAATACAGGAATTTGTGCCGGGTAAGCATAAGTGAGATCGGAAATCTTTGATTTCCGTAATCGAACTTAGTATCCCCGCCGGAGGCAGCCGATGAGCGAATTTGAGAATAAACAGCGAATAATACAAGAATTTGTGCCGGGTAAGCAGGTCACTCTCGCGCATGTGATCGCCCACCCGGTGGAGGAGCTTTACGGCAAGCTTGGGCTCTTTGAGACGGGAGGGGCGATCGGCATCTTTACGATCATGCCGAGCGAGGGCGCGATGATCGCCGCGGACGTCGCTTCGAAGGCGGCCAATGTCACGATCGGTTATGTGGACCGCTTCAACGGTTCTCTGCTTATCACGGGGGATGTGTCGGCGGTGGAGGCGGCGATGCGCGACGTCATGTCGGTGCTCTGCGACTTGATGAACTTTACCCCCGCGCGCATCACGCGCACCTGATGGCAGCCGCGGACAAGAGGCGGCGCGTCATCTTCATCGGGGCCTCGATGGCGGGTAAGACGACGCTGACGCAGGCGATGATGCGCGAAGAGCTGCGCTACCGCAAGACGCAGACTCTGGATATTGTCGGTGGCTTCATCATCGACACGCCGGGGGAGTATCTTGAGCGGGGCGGGATGCGCGGGGCGCTTTCAGTGGCGGCCGCGGAGGCGCGGCTCATCGTCTTTCTTCAGAGCGCCTCCGCCGCGCAGAGTTTTTTTCCGCCTTCCTTCGCCTCGATGTTCGGCAAGCCGGTCGCCGGGGTGGTGACGAAGGCGGACATCGCCTCGCCGGAGGAGATCGCGGAGGCAAAGAGACGGCTTACACGCGCGGGGGTGGGGCGGATATTTGTTACCAGCGCCTACACGGGCGAGGGGATTCAGGAGTTTGTGGATTTTATTGATTCGTTAGAGAAATGATGATAGATGGTAATTGCTTGGTAAAACAAATATGTATGTCCGCTGATTAGATGTGCCAGCTGCTAAACGCACGGTCCCTGGCTGGGGCGGAGGCGTATTAGATATACGGCGGAGCCACAGGCGGAGACCGCGCGTAACGCATAAGTAAGATAGCAAATCTTTGATTTGCGTAATCGAACTTAGTTTGTCCACCAGATGGTGCATATAATCAGCGGTTTCTTAGAGAGGAGATGAGCTGAGGATGGGCGGAGAGACGATCACAAGCGTCGGCATAGACGTCGGCACGTCGACGACGCAGCTGATTTTCAGCAAGATAAGGATAGAGAACCGCGCCAGCTCCTATACGGCTCCGCGTATCGCCATCGTTGGCAAAGAGGTCTTTTATCGGAGCCCCATATATTTCACGCCGCTGCTTTCGCCGACGGAAATCGACGCGGAGGTGGTGAAGCGGATCGTCACCGAGGAGTATAAGAGGGCGGAGATGACGCCGTCCCAGATAAACACGGGGGCGATCATCATTACGGGCGAGACGGCGCGCAAAAAGAACGCCAACCAGCTGCTTTCTGCGCTTTCGGCTTTAAGCGGGGACTTCGTGGTGGCGACGGCGGGGCCGGATCTGGAGTCGGTGCTTTCGGCGCGCGGCGCCGGTACGGACAAGATATCCGAGGATAACCGCGCGGTCGTCGCGAATCTCGATGTCGGCGGCGGTACGAGCAACATCGCCTTTTATGAAAGGGGAAGCCTACGCGGCGTCACTTGCCTCGATATCGGCGGCCGTCTCGTGAAGGTGGAGAATGGCTTTATCACCTATGTCTACCCCAAGATAGAAAGGGTCGCCGCCGACAACGGCCTTGCGGTGAAGGCCGGCGCGAGAGCCGATACGGAGCAGCTGCGTGGCCTCTGCCGCCTGATGGCTGGGTATCTCGCGGAGGCGGTCGGCCTTCTGCCGCAGTCGGAGACGTGCCGTTATCTATATACGAACGACGGCAAAGGGCTCCCATCCGGACTTCCGGCGCTTACGGGGGTGACCTTTTCGGGAGGCGTGGCGGATTTTGTCTACAGCCCCTCTCAGGGAGACCTCTTCCGTTTCGGCGACATCGGCGTGATTCTCGGGGACGAGATAAGGAGGCATCCCTCCTTTTCAGGGGTGGAGCTTTACACGCCGCTGGAGACGATCCGCGCGACGGTCGTCGGCGCGGGGACCTGCGCCACGGAGATCAGCGGCAGCACCATCGCCTACACTCCGGGAATACTGCCGATAAAGAACGTCCCGATTCTGCGCGTGCCGGAGGCGGACGAGGCGACGCCGGAGGGGGTGGAGCGTTCGATAAAGTTCCAGATGCCGCTCTTTATGCCGGAGGGACGCCAGGAGCAGATCGCGGTCTCACTCTCCGGCGGGCCATATAAGTCTTTTGCGGCGGTACAGCGGCTGGCCGAGGCGGTGATCTCGGGGGCGCGCGGCGTGATAGATGGCCCCTTCCCGCTGATCGTCGTCGTGGAGGCGGATATCGGCAAGGCTCTTGGGCATGCGCTCAATGTGAAGCTGGAGCATAAAAAGCTGGTGATCTGTATCGACGGCATACATTCAGACAGTGGAGATTATATAGATTTGGGCGAACCGGTATTTGGCGGACATGTGCTGCCGGTCGTCATCAAGACATTGATTTTCAATTCCTGAACGGGAAATATTAATCCCGTTCTCAGATTGGCAGTCACATTAGAAATGGAGAGGTGATAGCTGCATGAAGCTCAAGACAAAACTTTTGGGCCATACCTACGAATTCAAGTCACTGCGCGAGGTGATGGCCAAGGCGAACGAGGAGAAGTCGGGCGACAAACTCGCCGGGATCGCCGCGGAAAACGCGGAGGAACGGGTCGCCGCGAAGGTCGTCCTTTCCGAGGTGACGCTCGCGGAGCTGCGCAACACCCCCGCCGTGCCCTATGAGCAGGACGAGGTTACGCGCATAATCCAGGACGACATCAGCGAGAGGATCTACGACGAACACAAGAATATGACGGTCAGCGAATTCCGCGAATGGCTTTTGCAGGAGGAGACGACGACGGCGATGATCCACCGCGCCTCCCGCGGCCTTACCTCAGAGATGGTATCGGCCGTCTGCAAACTGATGAGCAATCTCGACCTCATCTACGCGGCGAAGAAGATTCCCGTCACAGCCCACTGCAACACGACGATTGGTCTTCCGGGGACGTTCTCTTCGCGTCTGCAGCCCAACAACACGACCGACGACCCGAAGGGGATCGCCGCCTCGCTGATGGAGGGTTTCAGCCTCGGCTGCGGCGACGCGGTGCTTGGGCTCAACCCCGTTGACGACGGCGTCGAGTCGGTGGCGCGTATTCTCAAGCTGTTCGACGAGTTCAAGAACAAGTGGGAGGTGCCGACGCAGATCTGCGTCCTCGCGCATGTGACGACGCAGACGGAGGCGGTGCGCAAATTCAACGCGCCGATCGACCTCATGTTCCAGTCGATCGCTGGTTCGCAGAAGGGCAACGAGGCCTTTGGGCTGACCTCCGCGATGCTGGAGGAGGGGCGCGACATGATGCTCCACCACGGCACCTCGATGGGGCCGAACGTCATGTATTTTGAGACGGGGCAGGGCTCGGAGCTCTCCTCCGACGCGCATAACGGCTGGGACCAGCTGACGATGGAGGCGCGCTGCTACGGCTTCGCCCGCCACTATCATCCCTTCCTGGTCAACACCGTCGTCGGCTTCATCGGGCCGGAGTATCTTTACGACGCGAAGCAGGTGACGCGCGCGGGGCTCGAGGACCATTTCATGGGCAAACTCTCGGGCGTCCCGATGGGCTGCGACGCCTGCTACACGAACCACATGAAGGCCGACCAGAACGACATTGAAAACCTCGCGGCGCTGCTCGTGGCCGCCGGCTGCAACTACATCATGGGCGTCCCCCAGGGCGACGACTGCATGCTCATGTACCAGTGCACGGGTTATCACGAGGCGCAGACGCTGCGCGAAATATTCGGCCTGCGTCCCATCAAGCCCTTTGAAGAGTGGCTGGAGAAGATGGGCTTCCTCAAAGACGGCCGTCTCACGCCGCTGGCGGGGGACGCCTCGGTCTTCGCGGGCAGATAGGAGGCTTTAAAAATGGTAGATCAGAACGCGCTTAAAGCGATCATAGAACAGGTGCTGACTGAGATGAACATCGGGAACGCAGCGGCTGCCACTCCTTCCTCCGCCGCCGAAGCGGTGAAGGCGGGAGAAACCCCCGCCGCTCACGCGGCGGAAGGCGTTGTGAAGGTGGACGACGGTTTCATTCCCGACGTCTCGGAGATCGACATCCGCAAGCAGTATCTTGTGGAGAACCCGGTAAACGGCGAGGCCTATTACGACCTCAAGCAGTACGCACCGGCCCGCCTGGGTATCGGCAAGGCCGGGGCGCGCTACAAGACGCTGCCGGTACTGGAATTCCGCGCCGCGCACTCCGCGGCCCAGGACGCGGTATTTTCGCAGATGGACCTTGAGTTCGTCGAAAAGCTGGATCTCTTTGTCGTGCGCACCATGTGCGCCAGCAAGGACGAGTATCTCACGCGCCCGGACCTTGGCCGCAAGCTGAATCCGGAGGGTGTGGCGATGATAAAGGAGAAATGCAAAAAAAATCCCACCGTGCAGATATTCGTCTCCGACGGCCTCTCTTCGGCGGCGGTGGTGGCGAACATCCCCGACCTGCTTCCGGCCCTCATGCAGGGACTTCAGAGTTATGGCATCGACGTGGGCACGCCGTTCTTCGTTGAATATGGGCGCGTCGGCGTCGAGGACGAGATCACCGAGCTTACGGGCGCGACGGTCACCTGCGACCTTGTCGGCGAACGTCCGGGGCTGATAACTGCCGAGTCGATGTCGGCCTACATCACCTATAAAGGAACGGTCGGCATGCCGGAGGCGCGCCGCACGGTGATTTCAAATATCCACAAGGACGGCACGCCGCCGGTCGAGGCGGGAGCCCACATCGCGGAAGTCATCAAGATAATGCTGGAAAAGAAGGCCAGCGGAACAGATTTGAAACTGTAACAGGGGAGGCACGGGTTATGAAAAGAGATCCTTTAAAGGCTAATGTACTTGCGACACAGATAATTCCCAACGTTGACCCCTCTCTAGCCAAAGAGCTCGGCCTCGCGCCGTCCCAGCGTTCGCTGGCGCTCATCACCTCGGACTCCGACGACGTGACCTACACGGCGCTCGACGAGGCGACGAAGGCCGCGGACGTACAGGTCGTATACGCGAAGAGCATGTACGCGGGAGCGGGAAACGCGACGACGAAGTTCGCGGGAGAGATAATCGGCATCCTCGCGGGGCCGAACCCCGCGGAGGTCAAGAGCGGCCTCGCCGCCGCGGTGGATATGATTGAAAACGTGGCGCACTTCGTCTCGGCGAACGACGACGACTCGGTGCCATACTACGCCTTCTGCATATCGCGCACCGGCTCCTACCTCTCGAAGATGGCGGGCATCGCCGAGGGAGAGGCGCTCGCTTATCTCATCGCGCCGCCGCTGGAGGCGGTTTACGGCATAGACGCCGCGATGAAGGCCGCGGATGTCAGCATGTGCGTATTCTACGCCCCGCCCTCCGAGACGAACTTCGGCGGCGGCCTCCTCACCGGTTCGCAGTCGGCCTGCAAGGCGGCCTGCGACGCCTTCGCGGCGGCGATAGAGTACGTGGCGGAGAATCCCCGGGTCTAAACGATGAAGGCGCTGGGGCTGATGGAATTTCTCGGATACCTGCCCGCGGTCGACGGGCTGGACGCCGCGCTGAAGGCCGCCGACGTCCGGCTGCGGAGCTGCCGGCACGACGGCGGCGGCCTCGTATCGCTGCTGATAACGGGCGAGGTGTCCGCGGTCAAGGCTTCGCTCTCCGCCGTGCGCGGCGCGGCGGAGGGGGCGCTGCTCTCGGCCTCCGTGATCGCGCGCCCCTCCGACCAGCTCGCCGCCATGATCGAACGGATGTTCCCCTCGCCGCTGAGAGAGCGCCGCTCTGAAAAGAACGGTGCGGAGGGAAAAAAGGCCGGGAAAGGCTTCCTGCTTCCGGCGGCGCTTCCAAAAGAGCGGGAAACGGCGGCCGCGCCCCTTAAAGAACTTGAGGGAGAGCTGGCGCGCGAAAAGGAGACCATTGATAAAGAACTCGGCGCAATGACGCTGGGAGAGCTCCGCGCGCTGGCGCGGCGGATGAATCTCCCTATGGGCGTGGAAAAGATCGGCCGGGCCAACAAGAGGACCCTCATTGCGGCGATAGAGAGAGAACAGGAGAGATAATATGCAGCTGCGTGATAAAGATCTTCTGTCCGTTCAGGAGGTGCGCGAGCTGGTCGGCGCGGCGAAAGCGGCGCAGGCGGAACTCGCCGGCAAGAGCCAGGAGTACGTGGACCGGCTGGTGAAGTCGATCGCCGGCGCGGGCGTGAGAAACGCCGAGCGTCTCGGCCTCATGGCCTGCGAAGAGACCGGCTTCGGCATCCCCGCGGACAAAAAAATAAAGAACGTATTCGGAAGCCGCGCGGTCTATGAATATATCAAAGATATGAAGACCGTCGGCGTAATAGACTGGGATGAGAAGAAAAGGGTGCGTACGATCGCCGTCCCGCTGGGCGTCATCGCGGGGATCATCCCCTCGACGAACCCAACCTCGACGACCTTTTACAAGGCGCTCATATCAATAAAGGCGGGCAACGCGATCGTTTTCTCGCCGCACCCGCAGGCGAAGCGCTGCATCATGGAGTCCGTCAAGGTGATAAAGCAGGCGATCAGCGAGGCGGGCGGCAACGAAGACCTCGTCGGCTGCATCTCCATGCCGACCATGCAGGCGACCGAGTCGCTGATGCGCCATCCCCATGTCGCGCTCATTCTCGCGACGGGCGGCGCGGCGATGGTGCGCGCGGCATACTCCTCGGGAAATCCGGCGATCGGCGTCGGCCCCGGGAACGGCCCCTCATTCATCGAACGTTCGGCAGACCTCAGAGAGGCGGTGGCGCAGATAGTCGCCTCCAAGACCTTTGACAACGGTACGATCTGCGCCTCCGAGCAGTCCGTGATCTGCACGGACGACTACCGCGGCGAGGTACGGGCCGAGATGGAACGCCAGGGCTGCTACTTCCTTGACGACGCCGAATGGGCCCAGCTCGGGAGATATATCCTCCGCGCCAATGGTACGATGAACCCCGAGATCGTCGGCAAAAGCGCGCAGGCCATCGCGAAGCTCGCGGGGCTCACGATTCCGGAGGGGACGAAGATCATCGTCGCGCCGGAGGACGGCGTCGGCTACGGCCACCCCTACTCGAACGAGAAGCTGGCCCCGATACTCGCCTTCTACAGCGCCCCCGACTACAAAGCGGTGTGCGAAAAATGCGAGGAGATACTTCACTACGAGGGAGCGGGGCATACCTTCTCCATCCACTCGCAGAACGAGGAGATCGTCTCCTACTTCTCGGCGCGCGTCCCCGTCTCGTGCATCGTCGTGAACGCGGGCAGCACGCTGGGCGCGATCGGCGCGACGACCGGTCTGGTACCGGCGCTGACCCTCGGCTGCGGCGCGGAGGGCGGCAGTTCGACCTCGGACAACGTCGGGCCGCTGAACCTGATAAACCGGCGTCTCGTCGCTTATCCGCTGCGGACGCAGGCGGAGGTGCGCACCTCGATGCCAGACTGCCCCGACGGCATCTGCGAAAGCGGCATCGGGGAGCCGGAGCGGTTTGACAACGTCGACGTCAACGCCGTGGTCGCGGAAATACTGAAAAGGCTGCGTTCCTGACAGCGCGCGTAATATTCGTTAATAGACCGGCAGAGAATTAGAAGATATTAAATAAATATAAATGGAGGAATGAACAATGATGAATCAGCAGGCACTTGGAATGATCGAGACAAAGGGACTCGTCCCCGCCATCGAGGCGGCGGATGCGATGGTGAAGGCGGCCAACGTCAGCCTTATCGGCAAGGTACAGGTGGGCGGCGGACTTGTGACCGTCATGGTCCGCGGCGACGTCGGCGCGGTAAAGGCCGCGACGGACGCTGGCGCGGCGGCGGCGGAGCGCGTAGGCGAACTGCTCTCCGTCCATGTGATCCCGCGTCCCGCGGATGACGTGGATTACCTTCTGCCGTCACTCAAGACAGAGGCGTAAAGTACCGCCGGCTATATGCCGGCATTAATTTGGAAACTACCTTCTCACTGATATGAGGAAAAGATAAAAACAAAGGAGTGGCTGAAATGGCAGACCAGCAGGCGCTTGGAATGATAGAGACAAAGGGGCTCGTCCCCGCGATAGAGGCCGCCGACGCGATGGTGAAGGCGGCTAACGTGAACCTCATCGGCAAAGTACATGTCGGCGGCGGCCTGGTAAGCGTTATGGTGCGCGGCGACGTCGGCGCGGTGAAGGCGGCGACGGACGCCGGCGCGGCGGCCGCCGAGAGGGTGGGCGAGCTTTGCTCCGTCCATGTGATCCCGCGTCCCGCGGCGGATGTCGACTACCTTTTGCCGACACTAAAAGATTAAGCCGGGACGCTCTTAGGAGTTGATTCCCTTGAAAGTTATCACAGAGGCGATGCTGCGCGATGAACTGAAAAGAAGCGAAATCACGGAGTACCGCGTGCCGGAGGGCATGATGCTTTCGCCAGCGGCGCGCGAATACCTGCAGCAGAGAAAGATAAAGATCAGCCGGGAGTCCGCCTCCGAGCGTCAGAAGGAGGCGGCGGCTCCCGCCGAAAGGACGCCCGAAATGGCGGCGCCGCTGCAGGCGAAATACAGGGATTACGAGACGGGCGCGCTCTACCTTGAAAAACCGGAGTACATGACGCAGATCGAGGGCGACATGCTGGTGGTGAAGAACCATCCGCGGATAGCCTTTCGCGGCAAGCTGGACAGCCTTCAGGCGCTTATCGTACTCGACCAGGCGATACTGAATGAGAAGACGGGCTACGGCAAAATGATCGCGGATCTTGACGACATTCTCGGCGTGCTGCGCGAGATAATGCGCTGCGACGCTCTTAACGAGCCGCTGCGCGTGGAAAAGATAATCGGCCTCACATCCGCCGAGCTGCGCGAGCGCTCGCACGCGCCGATGAAGTTCTTCCACGTGAAATACATGCGCCTGCCCGATTACAAAATGGGAATCACCTACGCCCTGTTGAACCAACTGCGCACCGCGGTGCGCGAAGCGGAGGTGACGGCGGTGAACGCCTTTAAAAACGGAACGAACTACGAGCGGCAGGATATCCTCGAAATATTCAACCGCCTCTCAAGCGCCGTACACATCATGATGTGTACCTATCTGCAGGAGAACAACATATGAGCGGCGCGGCGAACGGAATAACGGCGGCGGTCGCCGACCGCGTGATGGAGGCGATCGCGAAGGCCGGGCTCGTCGAGGTCGAGGTCTCGGCGCGCCATGTGCACCTCTCGCAAAAGGACTGGGAGGCCATATTCGGCACGGAAAGGGGCGACCTGACGCCGAAACGCCCCCTCTCCCAGCCGGGGCAGTACCTCTCCGAGGAGCGCGTCAGCCTCATTACGCCGAAGGGGCGGATGGACAGGGTCGCGGTACTCGGCCCCTTCCGCGGACAGACGCAGGTGGAGCTCTCAAAGAGTGACTGTATCGCCCTCGGCATCGACGCGCCGATACGCGAGTCGGGGCACATCGACGGCAGCGGCCGCATCACGATCGAGGGGCCGCGGGGGGCGGTGACGATCCCCCAGGGCGTGATAATCGCGAAACGCCACGTCCACGTACCGGAGACGACGGCGAGGCACCTGGGCTTTAAAAACGGCGAGATCGTCAGCGTCCAGCTCTTTACCGACCGGCCGGTGATCCTCCAGGACGTCGTGCTGCGCGTGAGCGATAAATTCAGCTACCGCATGCACATAGACTTCGACGAGGCGAACGCCGCCGACGTGCGCGGCTTCACGCTGGGACAGATACTCAAACAGGAGCCGGTCAAATGATGGATCTGAAGAGGATAAACGCCTATATGGCGAAAGTGGCGGCCTCCGAAAAGAGGTGCTTCAAACCGGCGGGGAAAAAACTCAAGGCCGGGCTTGACCTCGGCACCGCCTATATAGTCATTGTCGTTCTCGACGAAAACGACAACCCCGTCGCCTGTGAAAAAGAGGCGGCGGGCGTGCTCCGCGACGGCGTCGTCGTCGATTACCAGGGGGCGCTCTCCATCGTACGGCGGCTCAAAGGCGAGCTCGAGCGGCGGCTGGGCACGGAGCTGACAAAATGCGCGATCGCGATGCCCGCCGGCACCGAGGGCAGCGTCCGCACCCACCAGTACATCGCGGAGGGCGCGGGCTTCGAGGTCACGGAGATACTGGACGAGCCGACGGTGGCGAACTCCGTCTACAAAATAGACAACGGCGTGGTCGTGGACATTGGCGGCGGCACCACTGGCCTTGCGGTCTTCAAAGACGGAGTTGTGGAAAAGATATATGACGAACCGACCGGCGGGACTCATCTGAGCCTCGTCCTCTCGGGAAACTACCGCATACCCTTTGAGCAGGCCGAGGCGGTGAAACAGGACTATAGAAAACACGGGGAGATATTCCCCATCGTGCGCCCCGTGATCGAAAAAATGGCGACGATCGTGGCGCGCAGCATAGACAGGAACGAGACTGACACCATATACCTCTGCGGAGGGACAAGCTGTCTCACCGGTATCGAAGAGGTCTTTGAAAAGGTAACCGGCATCCATACGGTGAAGCCGGACGATCCCTTCCTCGTCACACCGGCGGGGATCGCGATGAACTGCAAGGTATAGCCGGCCGCTGATCATATGCGCCCTCCGGCGGGCAAACTAAGTTCGGCCGCCGGAGATATGGTTTAATTTTGCGGCGCAAATCAGCAGTTATACAGGAAAGGAGGCTGCCCGGATGAATTACGAAAAGCTGATCGCGGAGATCGTGACACGCGTCATTGAAAAGCTGGAGGCGCTCGAAAGAGAAAAAGCTCCCTGCGCGCCCTCTTCCCACGTCTCTGAAAGGGAGCGGGAGACCCCGCGCGCGGAGGTACGGCTTGAAAAACGGGTGATAACGGAAAAAGACATCGTCGAGGCACGCAGAGGCGGGGCCTCGGCGGTACGGATCGCGGAACGCGCGATAATGACGGATCTGGCCAAAGAATACGCGCACGCGCACGATATAGCCGTAAAACGCGGCTGACGGAGGAATGAACGATGAAGGTCGCAAGAGTGATAGGCAATATATGGGCTACGCGCAAGGAACAGAAGCTCTCCGGCTTCACCCTCTTGATCCTTCAGCGCATAAATATAACGACGGGAGAGGACGACGGGGCGCCGATCGTCGCGGCGGATATGATCGGCGCGGGCTGCGGCGAAATGGTGCTCTTTGTCGGAGGCAGTTCGGCGCGCAGCGCCGCGGGCGACATGTCGCTCCCAGTGGACGCCACCGTCGTGGCGATAGTCGACAACTTTGAGCTGCCCGGCTGCAAGAGGGAGTGAAAAGATGGAATTATTAGAGGCGATAAAATGGGCCGGCGTGGTCGGCGAGGGCGGCGCGGGCTTCCCGACCTATGCGAAACTAAATACCAGGGCCGAATGCTTTATAGTGAACGGGGCGGAATGTGAACCGCTCATCGAGACGGACAAATACCTCATGCGCACCTTCCCTGAAGAGATCATCGCGGGGACGGCCGTGGTATCCACCCATCTCGGCGCTAAACGCACCGTCGTCGCCCTCAAGGAGAAATACGAGGCGGAGGCGGCGGCCCTATCGGCGGCGATCGAAAAAAGCGGCGCGGACATTGAGATTGTGAAGATGCCCGCCTTCTATCCCGCGGGCGACGAACATACGATGGTCTACTACGTGACGGGGCGCAGCATCCCCGCGCGCGGCATCCTGATCAGCGTCGGCTGCGTCGTGGACAACGTCGGCACGATGCGCAGCGTCCACGAGGCGCTTGAGGGTCGTCAGGTGACGGACAAATACCTCTCCGTCACGGGAGCGGTGCGCGAGCCGGTGATGCTACGCGTGCCGGTCGGCACCTCCTTCCGCGAATGCGTGGCTCTCGCGGGGACGAATCTCTCCGAATACGCCGTGATAAACGGCGGCCCGATGATGGGGCTGGTCCTCTCGGAAAAAGAGAAGATCGACGCCGCCGTCGTGACCAAGACGACGGGAAACATCCTCGTCCTGCCGCCGGACCACTACCTCGTGGGCCGTTCAAAACTAAAAATGCAGCGGATACGCCTCCAGTCGCGCAGCGCCTGCATATAGTGCCGCTACTGCACCGACCTCTGCCCGCGCTGGCTGATCGGCCAGGAGATGGAGCCGCATATGGTGATGCGCGGCCTCTGGATGGAGGGGCAGATAAAGGACGACGCGGAATTCGTGCGCGCCTTCGGCGACGCGATGAACTGCTGCAGCTGCGGGATATGCGAACTCTACGCCTGCCCGATGAATCTCTCTCCGCGCCGCGTCAACGAATACTTCAAAGGGGTGCTGCGCTCGCGCGGTCTCGAATCGCAGGTTGATCCGCACCCTGAGGCGCGCGGTTCATTCAGCGACAGGCTGATACCGACCGAGAGGCTTGTCGCGCGCCTCGGCCTCCGCGACTACTATCCGGGACACGCGGAACGCTGCCTTGAATACCAGCCGCGGACGGTCTACATACCCTTCCGGCAGAGCATCGGCAGGGCGGCGGAGGCGGTCGTGGCGGAGGGCGCGGCAGTGCGGCGCGGCGATCTGCTCGCGAAGGCCGCGGAGGGGCTCTCCTCAAATATCTACGCGAGCATAGACGGAACGGTAAGAGATATCAGCGTGCAGGGCACGCGCATAGTGAGCGGGGGGTAAGCGAAGATGGGAAACGCCATAGGAATGATAGAGCTATCGAGCATCGCGGAGGGCATCAACACCGCCGACGCGATGGTGAAGGCGGCGAATGTCGAACTTATCCACGCCTCGACCATCTGCCCCGGCAAATACATAACGATAGTACACGGGGAGGTCGGCGCGGTGCACGCCGCGATGAGTGCGGGGCGGACGGCGGCGGGACACTACGTCGTCGACGAACTGCTGATACCGAACATCGATCCGCAGATATGCCCGGCGATCATGATGACCACCCGCCCCGGCGAGATAGAGGCGGTCGGCGTCATGGAATACTTCTCCGTCGCCTCGGCGATAACGGCGGTGGACATCGCGGCGAAGGCCGCGAATGTGAGGCTCATAGAGATACGCATCGGCTTCGCGATCGGCGGCAAAGGCTTCGTCACCCTCACGGGCGACGTCGGTTCGGTGCGCGCCGCCGTAGCCGCGGCGACGAAGGAGGAGGCGCTGCTGGTCTCCAAGACGGTCATCCCGCGCCCCTCCAAACAGCTCGTCAAGAAACTTATATAGACGCGGGTAAAAATGAAAAACGGCGGCGCGGCCGCTTTGCGAAAAACAGGAAAGAGGGAATGGTAAATGTTTGACGAACTGATCGGCAACCTTTCAAACATACAGGTGTTCACGGAGAGCCTGCACAGCTGGATCAGCAATCTATCGGTCAACTCGGCGATCATCTTCGTGATGATGATATTCATGCTGCTCGGCGCGATAGACAAAATACGCGGCAACAAATGGGGCTACGGGGAAGAGTTCGACAACGGCTTCAACGCGATGGGGCTGCTCGCCATCGCAATGGCGGGCGTCGTCGCCGCCGCGCCGGTGCTCGCGATAATCCTTAAGCCGATAATCGTCCCCATCTACGGCATGGTTGGCTCCGACGCCTCGATGTTCGCGACGACGCTGCTCGCCTGCGACATGGGCGGATACCCGCTCGCGATGAAGCTCGCCGCCAACGATTCGATTGGAAACTTCTCGGGGCTGATACTCGGCACGATGATGGGACCGACGATCGTTTTCACGATTCCCGTCGCGCTCTCGATCATCAAAGTGCAGGACCGCCCCTACCTCGGCGCGGGCGTCCTAGCGGGGCTCATCACCATTCCGCTCGGCTGTATCGCGGGCGGCCTGCTGATGAACATGACCCCCTACAAGATAGATCTCGCGACGATTCTCGTGAACCTCATCCCCGTCATCATCATCGCGGGGCTCATCTGCATCGGCCTTTGGTTCCGGCCGCAAAAGATGATAAACGGCTTCAACGTCTTCGGCTCGGCGGTCACGATACTGATAACGATCCTCACCGCCATCGCTGTATTTGAATACCAGACCGGCATCCACTTCCCGCTCTTCGACCAGATGGTCGTCCCCGCGGAAGAGGGCGGCAGCATACCGCTGGAAGACGGGCTGCTGATCTGCGGCCAGATCGCGACCGTGCTCATCGGCGCCTTCCCGATGGTCAAGTGGATCACGCGCACCTTCGGCGGCGCGCTGGAGGCGGTTGGGCGCCACCTCGGAATGAACGAGGACGCGGCGGCCGGTATGGTCGCGAACCTCGCCAACAACATCGCGATGTTCAATATCTTTGAGAAGATGGACCCGAAGGGCAAGCTGCTTAACGTGGCTTTCACCGTATCGGCGGCCTTTGTCTTCGGCGACCACCTTGGATTCACCGCGGGGGCCAACCCGGAGATGATCTTCCCCGTGGTCGTCGGCAAACTCGTCGCCGGTATCACGGCAGTGATCCTCGCGAACTTCCTCGCGCCGATGCTGCTCGCGAAGATAAAAGAGGCAAAGGCCTGATGTCATGCCGGGTCTCTGCGAGGGCGGCTGCGCAGGCTGCCCGATAGCCAAAGAGGAGGCAAAAGAAATGGAAAATACAAATAAAATGAACGTCAGCGAACAGATGCTACGGGAGATAGTGACAGAAGTGATACAGGGCCTCGCCGCCCGCCGTCCCGAGTCCGGCGGCTTCACGAAGGTCGTGGACCCGAGCGGTATAATCCTCATTAAGAGCGAGACGGTAAAGTGCGAGCCCTTCCAGGGCGAACCCGGCGTGAGACTCAAGGACGTCGTGACGCTGGAAGAGGCGCCGCGCATCGGCGCGGGCATCATGGAGCTCGACGGGGCGGACTTTGAATGGACGCTGACCTACGACGAATACGACGTGGTATTCGAAGGGGTCCTCGAAATAGAGATCGACGGCCGCGTCGTGACCGGTAAGCCGGGGGACATCATATACATCCCGAAGGGGAGCCACATCCACTTCCGGACGCCGAAGACCGCGAGGTACGCGTATTTCGTTTATCCCGCTAACTGGCAGTAAATCGGTAAATCGGCGTTTATACGCACGACTAACTTCATAACTGAGGGCTTTGCAATGCTCACCGCACTTTAGTGCGCCTCCGCTTGCCAAGCCCTCAGTTATTTCGTTATTCGCACGTCTAAACGCCGATTTATCTTTGCTTTGTCACACCGGCCCACGAGCCGGCGTCTAGTGTCTTAGGGTTGTTTTTCCGCATTTCGTGAGTCAGCCCTGGAGGCGCTGGACTCCGGCTCGGAGGCCGGAGCGACAAGACAGGGGCAAACAGTGGTTCTGTTTCTATATACTGAAAAGCTAAATCGTTATTTATCTCTTTTCCCATCCGAAGGAAATCGGCGTTTAGAAGTGCGAGTTGCTAAATAAAATGGTGGTTCCGATACCGGAGCCGTATCTTTATACGGTGAGGACCGCAGACCCCGAAGTTATGACGCAAATCGTGCTTATAAACGCCGATTTACAGATTTAGAAAGCGGGAATGACACCCTTGGCGGACAGCTTCTCGTTGATGAACTTCTTCACCTCCGGCGAATTCAGCGCCTTCGCGAGCGCCTTTATCTTCGCGCTGTCCTTGTCGCCGCTGCGGCAGGCGAGCACGACGGCGTATGGGGAGTCCTTCGACTCAAGCGCGAGGGCGTCTTTCGAGGGGTTGAGCCCCGCGTCGACGGCGAAGTTCATGTTGATGACGGAGATCGTCGTGTCGGGGAGGGTGCGCGGCAGCTGCGGCGCTTCAAGCTCCCTTATTTTGAGCTTCTTGGGGTTTTCAACGATGTCGGCGGCGGTCAGCTTGTTGCCTGGCTTCATCTTGAGCAGCCCTTCGCGCTCAAGCAGCTTGTAGGCGCGGAAGCCGTTGGTCGGGTCGTTGGGGACGGCGACGACCGACTTTTCTTTAACGTCCTTCAGCGACGTTATCTTCTGCGAGTAGATGCCGATGGGGAGCAGGTGGACCTTTACGAGCGGCACGATGTCAAGCTTTTTTTCGCTCTTCATGTTCTCAAGATAGGGGATGTGCTGGAAGAAATTCGCGTCGAGGCTCTTGTCTTCCAACGCGAAGTTCGGCTGCACGAAGTCGGTGAATTCTTTGATATCCAGTTCGTAGCCCTGTTTCGCCAGCACCTCTTTGGCGACGTCCGCGATCTCTTTCGCGGGAAAGGGGGTGACCCCGAGGACGATCTTTTCCGCCGCGAAGGCGGATGACGAGAGTACGAGCAATGCTATGGCCGCAAGAATTATTTTTTTCACAGTGATACCTCCAGTAGTTTTATATATTTATAATTAAAAATTACCTGCTGTCTTTTGACCCGTCTCTTATCTCCTCTCCCGTAAATTTTTCAAAAGACATAAAAAAGACCGGACCCGCAGCGGCGGACCCGGTCCTGTAATGACAACGCGCGTACTTAAGCGCCGGTCAGTTCAGGAGAGGACCCGCAGTGAGCGCACATCATCATGTACATTATCGAAATATGGCTTGCTGAATACACGGCGTTTCCCCCTTCCCTCCAAAATAGGCGCTGAAAAATCATTGGTGAGATTTTATACTCATCAGCCGAATAATGTCAAGTACGCCGTTGATTATTTCTGGGCAACGCGCAGTCCCCTAACAGAAACATTGAGCAGCCCGCGCTGCCAGGCGGCACGGGCGTTGGCGGCTGGCTTTCATTTGTTTGTCCCGATGATTATTTTGACAGATTGCCGTTAAAAGTATTTTTACGAAAAAATACTAGGTACACAATGCTGTGCCTTAAAACTGAATTTGTATTATAATAAAAAAAGTTATGGAGAAATTGGAGTGTTTTTATGAAAAGGATATTCATTACCGCGTTAGTTTTAATCTTTGTCAGCGCGGCGGCGGCCTGCGCGGCGGCTCCCTGGTCGCCGAAGGCGGGGGAGTACTGGATCAAGATCAACAAGCAGCAGCTCAGGCTCACGCTCTTTAAGGGCGGCGAGGTCGTGAAGAGCTGGCCCGTCTCGGTCGGCAAGGGGCGCGGCAAGACTAAGACCTCGCGGCTGGATCTCATCACGCCGACGGGGATCTTTACGATCTACCGGGTGATTCCCGACGCCACGAAGCTGGTCTTTGACCCGGCCTGGTTTAACGAGCCGGGAGAGGCCGCGCCAGGAGCCTACGGCTCGAAGCTGATCTCCTTTTACAACAAATGGCAGATCGCGATCCACGGCACGAACAATCCCGGCTCCGTCGGGCGGTGGGCGACGCACGGCTGCGTCAGGCTCAAGAATCCCGACATCGAGGATCTTGTGACCTATGTCAAGCCGAAGATGAGGGTCGTGATCGTCGACGGCGACGATATGCCCTTTTCGAAGGAGACTATCTGAGCGGCGAATGAGGCGTTATGAATTGGCGGAAGCGTGCGATTTAAATTTAATGCAGAATCATCGAAGGGAGGCGGTATGCCCATGAGCCGCGCATTTGTGAAAGAGGATGACGGAGAACGCGGAAACACCGTCGCCGATATACAGTTCCGCGAGGCGAAGGTCGAGTGGCTCAAGATACAGGAGAAAAAGCTCGACACGCTGCTGAACGACCCAAAGTCCAAGAAGATAAAGCCGGATATGCTCGCCCGCTGGATAAAGGAGACCGAGGCCGACATCGCGAAGACGAAAAAGGAGCTTGGGTACGAGGGGTAAAGGATTATTTGACGAACGACAAAACTCCCGCCGTTTTATCGGCGGGAGTTTTTTATGTTTTTACGTGGACGAGGGCCGCGCGGCGTTATTTCTCCCAGTCCACGAGCTTTCCGGGGTTGAGGATGTTCCGCGGGTCGAAGGCGAGCTTCACGCGCTTTATCAGCTCAAGCTGCGCCTCGTCGAGGAAGAACTTCATGTAGCCCTTGCGCTTGAAGCCGATGCCATGCTCGCCGGAGAGGGTGCCGCCCATCTTGATGAGTTCGGCGTAGATACGCTCCTGCGCGGCGTGCAGCCGTTCGTGCCAGTCGGTGCAGTCCGGGGAGATGATCGTGCAGTGCATGTTGCCGTCGCCCGCGTGGCCGTAGGCTATCCATTCGAGGCCGTCGGCCTCGGCCTTTTCGCGGATCATCTCAAGCAGCCGCGGCACCATCGCGGTGGGGACGGCGAGGTCTTCTTTCGTGTAACGGCTGTAGAAGAAGGAGACGGCCTCCGGCACCGATTTGCGGGCCTGCCAGATGCGGTCTTTCGTGCTGCGGGTATCGGCGACGTAGACCTCGGCGGCCCCGTGCTTCTGGGATAGTTTGCCGATCTCCTCGAACTCTTTTTCGATGAGGTCGGCGTCGTTGTTTTCCAGCTGGATGATGAGGGCCGCGCCCGCATTTCCCGCCGGGACCTCCGTGTTGAGGTATTTTTCCGCGAGCTTCAGCGCCTTATGGTCGAGGAATTCTATCGATGCGGGGATGAGGCCGCCCTCGGTGATGATGCGCGGCACGAAGTCGATCGCGCTTTGCGTGTCGGGGAAGGCGGCGAGCAGATCGACGGAGTGGCGCGGCAGCGGCATCAGCTTGAGCACCGCCTTGGTGATGATCCCGAGTATCCCTTCGGAGCCGGCCATGAGGTGGACGAAGTCCAGACCGGTGACGTCTTTGCGGCGTTTGCCGCCGAACCAGGTGACGGAGCCGTCGGGGAGCACCACTTCAAGGGCGAGCAGCTGCGCGCCGGTCGCGCCGTATTTTATGACCTTGTTGCCGCCGGCGTTTTCGGCGATGTTGCCGCCGATGAAGGAGGCGTCGCCGCTGCAGGGGTCTCCCGCGTAGAGCAGGCCGTGCTGCGCCGCCATGCGGCTGATCTCCGCCGTTACGACGCCGGGCTCGGTGGTGATGGTGAGGTTTTCCTCGTCGAGTTCGAGGATGCGGTTCATCTTTTCAAAGCTCATGACGATGCCGCCCCAGGCGGGGAGCGCGCCGCCGGAGAGTCCGGTGCCGGCGCCGCGCGGCGTTACGGGGATTTTATGTTCATAGGCGATTTTCATTATTTCAGAGACGTGCTCGGTGTTCTCGGGGAAGAGGAGCAGCTCCGCGATATATTTTTTGTCGTAGGCGTTCTGCGGTACTTCGTCGTGCGAGTAGGCCTCAAGCTTTTCTTTGTCCGCGCTGACGTTGTGCGCGCCGATTTTTTCTTTAAGGGCCGCTATGATTTCCGCCGTAATTTTATTGTAAGAAAAGATATCGTTCATTGACATACCTCCGAACCTAATATCAGGATATAATAACATAAAGGCGGCGCCGATTAAATCGCTTTGCACAGTCGGTCTTCGACGTGTATGGTTGGCGGCACCTCAAGATGCTGGAGGCGATGAACATGCAAAATGAGATAATCTACGGCCCGACGCTTGCAGGCGAGGGGGATGTCTATCTCTTCCGCGAGGGGACTCACAGAAGGATATATGATTTTCTCGGCGCGCATCCGTTCGAGCATGAGGGGCGGAAGGGCGTCCTTTTTTCCCTTTGGGCCCCCGGTGCTAAAAATGTTTATGTAATGGGTGATTTTAATTCATGGGAGCGCGAGGGCTGCCCGCTTGCTCCGCGCTGGGATTCCTCCGGTATCTGGGAGGGTTTTGTCCCTGATGCGGAGGCGGGCTGCCGCTATAAATATGTGATAAGGACCGCCGACGGGGAGCTGGTCGATAAGAGCGACCCGCTGGCCTTCGCCACGGAGACGCCGCCGGCCTCCGCCTCCGTCGTCTGCGCCCCCGCGCACGAGTGGCGGGACGCGGAGTGGATGGCGGCGCGCGCCGAGAAGAACGCCACCGACGCGCCGCAGTCGATATATGAGATTCACGTCGGTTCGTGGCGGCGCGGCGACGGCGACAGCATCCTTTCGTGGAGCGATCTGGCGGGCGAGCTGCCGCCCTATCTGGAGGCCAACGGCTTTACTCACGTCGAGTTCATGCCCGTCATGGAGCATCCCTTCTACGGCTCGTGGGGCTACCAGACGACGGGGTATTTCGCGCCAATGGCGCGCTACGGCTCGCCGGAGGATTTTATGGCGCTTGTCGACGCGCTGCACGCGCGCGGGATCGGCGTCATCCTAGACTGGGTGCCCTCGCACTTCCCGACGGACTCTTTTGGCCTGTCGCGCTTTGACGGCACGGCGCTCTACGAGCACGAGGACCCGCGCCAGGGTTTTCATCCCGACTGGAAGAGCGCGATCTTCAACTATGGACGCAACGAGGTGCGGAGTTTCCTGATTTCGTCGGCCTATTACTGGCTCGACCGCTACCACGCCGACGGTCTGCGTGTCGATGCCGTGGCCTCGATGCTCTATCTCGATTATTCGCGCCGCGACGGCGAATGGGTGGCTAATAAGTACGGCGGCAAGGAGAATATCGAGGCAATCGCCTTTCTGCGCGAGATGAACTGCGCTCTTTACGCCGATTTTCCGGGGATATTGGTGACGGCGGAGGAGTCGACCTCGTGGCCGATGGTGACGAAGCCAGTCTGGCTCGGCGGCCTCGGCTTTGGATATAAGTGGAATATGGGCTGGATGAATGATTTTATCTCCTATATGTCGCAGGACCCGGTCTACCGCAAGTACCGCCACGACCAGCTCACCTTCGGCATGTGGTACGCCTACGCGGAAAATTTTGTGCTGCCCTTCTCTCACGACGAGGTGGTCCACGGCAAGTGTTCGCTGCTGGAGAAGATGCCTGGCGACGGCTGGCAGAAGGCGGCGAACCTGCGGCTGATGTTCGGCTGGATGTTCTGCCACCCCGGCAAGAAGCTCGTCTTTATGGGCGGCGAGTTCGGGCAGAGCCGCGAGTGGAACCACGACCGCAGCCTTGACTGGCATGAGCTTGACGACGAACGGCACGCGGGTATCGCGCGCTGGTTTGCCGACTTGAATAATTTTTACCGCGGCAGCCCGGAGCTGTGGGAGCTTGACACCTCTACCGACGGCTTTGAGTGGATAGACTGTAGCGACCGCGACGCCGGCGTAGTTTCCTTTATACGCCGCGATAGGAACGGCGGCGCCCTGGTCTTTGCCGCCAACTTCACGCCCGTGGTGCGCGGCGGCTACCGCGTCGGCTTCCCGGAGGGCGGCCGCTGGCGCGAGGCGCTGAACAGCGACTCTTCGCTCTACGGCGGCTCCGGAGTCGGCAATCTGGGTTTTGTTGAGACGGAGGAGACCTCCTTTCACGGACAGTCTTTTTCCGCGGAGCTGACACTGCCGCCGCTCGGCTGTCTTATATTTACGCCGGAGAACGCGGCGGACGAGGGGACGGAGGACTCGCGTTCCTCCATGCGCTGAGGATAATTTTTTCAGAATTGCGAAGGCCGGTTCCCGTGGGAGCCGGCCTTCGCCGTGGCGCGGCGGGCGGCGTCACCTTTTGCTTCTGTCGCCGGTGTGTGATTTGCATGTATAATATAAAAATGTTGGTCTGATATCGTGTCATCGGAGGGGCTTTATTTGTCTAGTTCACGCAAAAGCGGGGTTCTCTTGCATATATCGTCGCTGCCGGGCGATTGGGGCGTAGGTGATTTCGGCTCCGGCGCCGGAAGGTTCGCTGATTTTCTCCAGGGAGCCGGTTTCACAATATGGCAGGTGCTGCCGCTCACGCCGGTGCTTCCGGTCTTTGGCAATTCGCCGTACAGCAGTCCCTCAGCCTTCGCGGGGAATCTCCTCTTCATAAGCCCGGAGAGGCTCTGCGAAGATGGCCTTATCGCAATGAACGATATAGCGACACGGACTCTTCCCTCTGTGAGGGCGGCGGATTTTGCCGCGGCGGAGCTTTGCCGCCGCGAGCTGCTCTCGCTTGCCTGGGAGAATTTTAACGCTCAGCCGGAGTCCTTCGCGGATCTGCGCCGGGGCTTTGAATGTTTCCGCGCGGAGGAGAGCTGGTGGCTCCGTGATTACGCCCTCTTTTCGGTATTGAAGGAGAAAAACGGCGGCCGCTGCTGGACGGAATGGCCGCGTGAATTTTCCGCGCGCGTGACGGAGGCCCTGGCGGCCTTTGCCGCGGAGAACGGGGACGGCATCGCCTTTGTGGAATTCACCCAATTTATCTTTTACCGGCAGCTGGCCGCTCTCGCCTCTTACTGCGCCGAACGCGGCGTAACGCTGATGGGCGACCTGCCGATATATGTCGCCTGGGACAGCGCGGACGTTTGGTCCGCTCCCGCCCTTTTCGACCTTGAGCAGGACGGGGCGCCGCGCTGCGTCGCCGGCGTGCCGCCCGATTATTTCAGCCCCACCGGGCAGCGCTGGGGCAATCCCCTCTACAACTGGGAGGCGATGCGCGCGGACGGCTTCGCCTGGTGGCGCGGCAGGCTGGCGCACAGCCTTAAATACTGCGGGCTGATGCGCGTCGACCACTTTCGGGGGCTGTGCGCCTACTGGGAGATACCCGCCTCCGAGCCGACGGCGCAGAACGGCTGCTGGCGTCCCGCGCTGGGCCGTGAGATGCTTGAGGCCTTTCGCGCGGCGCGCGGCTCATCAGGGGGAGAGCTGCCGCTTATCGCCGAGGACCTGGGAATCATCACGGACGACGTGCGCGCGCTGATGGAGGATTTTTCCCTTCCGGGAATGAAGGTACTGATGTTCGCCTTCGGCGGCGACGTCGCGGACAACCCTTACGCGCCGCATAATATAAGGCCGCGCAGCGTTGTCTATACCGGGACGCATGACAACGATACCGCCGTTGGCTGGTGGCGTGAAAGTTCCACGGTGCGTGAACGGATAAATTTCGCCGCCTATGCGGGGCAGGAGGTCACGCGGGAGAATGTGAACCGCGTAATGGCGCATATGGCGCTCGCCTCCGTCGCGGAGATCGCGGTGTTGCCGGCGCAGGATGTTCTCGGCCTCGGCGGATCGTGCCGTATGAACAGACCGGCGGAGGCGGCGGGCAACTGGGGCTGGCGGCTGCTTCCCGCGGAGCTTGATTCGCTTTTGCCAGGTTCGCATGGTTTTCCTGAAAGGCTCAGGTCTTTGAATATATTATATGGACGTTTTAAAGAGGTAAATTAAATGAATCTTCTCTTGAGTTCCCGGGCAGTCTACCGGGTGGCGGGGCGTGACTACCGCGAGCTGATCTTCTTCTCCTTTATGGCCGTCGCTCTCTTTTTCAAGTTCTATTTTCTTGAGTACGAAGTCTCGCGGCTCGTTGTGCGTGTGCCGCTCTCCGTCGCCGCTTCGGCGGCGATCGTAGCGATGTTCGTCCTCTTCGTTTCGCTCTTCTGGCGCCGGGGGCGGTTTGCGCTCGCGCTGCTGCTGGACTTTCTGCTGACGGCGCTGGTGATAACGGATATTCTCCATATGCGCTATTATTCCGATCTCTTCACCTTCCATAATCTGGGGCTCTCGACCCAGGTCGGCGAGGTCTCGGAGTCTGTCTTTGCCCTCTTTTCAGTGAGGGATCTGCTCTATTTTATCGACATCCCGCTGTTGTTCGGCTATTTCAGGATATTCCGCCGCATCTCGGTGCATCCCTTTTTTCATAAGATCACCCTCCGGCGCTGTTTCTGGACGCTGCTGCTCTTTGCCGCTGCAGCCGCTGTGCTCTCCTTTCATATAAGGACCTATAATAAAAAGGTTCCCGGCGTGCTGCGTTCGATGTGGGACCGTCCCTCGGTCTGCAATAATGTCGGCGCGCTGACCTATCACGCGGTTGACAGCTGGAATACGCTGACCGACCGGGCTGCGCGCCCTAAATTGTCGGCCTCCGAGCTGGAGGAGGTCAGGGACTGGTTTGGCGAAAATCTCGCGAGACAGCGCCGTCCGCAGGGGGTATTCGGCGCCGCTAAGGGCAAGAATCTCATCGTCATACAGGTGGAATCGCTCCAGAGCTTCGTCATCGGCCTAAAGGTCGGCGGGCGCGAGGTGACGCCGAACCTCAACGCCTTTGCGAAGGAGGCTTCGCTGGCCTCCAACGTCTACAATCAGACCGGTTCAGGCAACAGCTCTGACGCGGAGTTTCTCGCGAACGCCGCGCTCTATCCGGCGGCCTCCGGCGTCGCCTATACCCGTTTTGCCGGCAATCATTACGAGGCGTTTCCCAAGACGCTGCGGGACAACGGCTACCGCGTATTCGCGATGCACGGCGACCGCCCGGGCTTCTGGAACCGGGGGCACATGTATCCCGCGCTCGGTTTTGAGAAATTTATCAGCAAGAAGGATTATGTAAACGACGAGTCTATCGGTATGGGGCTCAGTGATAAGAGCTTCTTCCGCCAGTCGCTGGAGATGCTCACTCAGGAGCGGCAGCCCTTCTATTCCTTTATGGTGACGCTCACAAGCCATTACCCCTATAATTTCCCCAGGCTGATGGAACAGGCCGATTTCGATGCCGGAGAGTACAAAGGTACGGTGGTAGGCAGCTACCTCGCGGCCATCCACTATCTTGACCGGGAGTTCGGCGTCTTTATCAAGGGACTTAAAAGATCCGGCCTCTATGACAGGAGCGTCATCGCGCTCTACGGCGACCACAACGCCATCCCCCGCTGGGATTCCACGACGCTCTCGAAGCTGCTGGGGACAGACTTCACAAAGGACCATAACTGGCGCTATGTGCAGCGCGTGCCTCTGATGATAAATGTTCCCGGCGTAAAGAGGCTCGTCTGGAACCGGAAGATGGCCTTGGGGCTTGTCAATCTTCCGCGCTCGCTGGCGCTGCTGCTGGGGATTGATTTCAACAGCGGTCTGGGAACCGACATCTTCGACGATTCGGAGGCCCCGGTGATCTTCCGCAACGGTTCTTATGTGGTTGGAGAGATATTCGTCGAGCCCGCGAAGAAGAGCGCCGTCAACGTGAAGAGTGGAGAGTCCCGGGACTACGCGGCATATGCCGGGATGACGGAAAAGGTCAGAAAGATACTCGACGTCAGTGATAAGATATTGGAATATGATCTGATGCCCGAACTCTATCGTAAATAGGTGATCGTTGATTGATGTTTCTTCCTCCTAAGGACCGGCCTGTTTTCATAAGCGGATATCTTTTCACGGCGGTTGTCGCCGCGGCGGTCTGGCTTAAGTTCATCTCGGTGGACTATGCCGTCGCCGATGTGCTCAACTGGCCCACCTTCGGCGTTCTGACGATGCACGCGCTGCGCCATACGGCGCGCGCGCTCGCCGTTTCGCTGCCCTCGCTGGGAGCCATCCTCTGCCTGTTGCTGCCGCTGATGTTCTTCCCGCCTAAGCGGCGCGCGGCGGCGCTCATCGTCATGGATATGCTGCTCTCGGCACTGGTGCTGACGGATCGGCTCTTTATCCGTTACTACGCGGACATCTTCATCTTTCATGATCTTATGCTGGTGCCTCAGACTGGGCTTATCGCAAAATCGATCTGGGCGCTGCTCAAGCCATGGGATTTTCTGATCTTTGCCGACCTCCCGCTTCTCGTCTGGCTGCTGCGCAGCGGCTGGCTCCGCGTGGAGTTCCATCGGGAACGGCGCCGGGAGGCGCTGACACTGCTCGCTCTCTTCCTGGTCTCGGTCGCGATGCAGGGGGCTTCTGTCTGGCATCTGAAAAGGTTCCGTCCCAACATTATCAACGCGATGTACGACCGCCTCTCCGTCTGCGCCTGGGTCAGCACCTCCACCTTTCACTGGTGGGACTTCTTTTCGATGACGCGCAAGGCGCTGGAGCCGCACGACGTTTCACCGGAGACGGCGGACGAGATCGGCAGCTGGTTTAAGGCGCACCGTCCAAGGCCGCACCCCGGTATGCGCGCGAAGAACCTCATCCTTGTGCAGTGCGAGGCGCTGCAATACTTTGTCGTAGACCTTGAGATTGGCGGCCTCCCCGTGACGCCGAATCTTAACCGCTTCAAAGAGGAGTGTCTCTATTTCCCCAACACCTGGAGCCAGGTGGCGGCGGGCAACAGCTCGGACGCGGAGTTTATGGCCAATACGGGACTTTTTCCCGCCGCCTTCGGCGCCGCCTATACGCTCTACGCGGATAACGACTATAATTCGCTGGCGCGCGCGATGCGCGGCAAAAGAGGAGCGAGGGCCGTCGTCGTGCAGGGTACGCGCAGCGCCTTCTGGAACTGCCACCGTATGCACCCGAAGCTCTGGTTTCACCGGCAGTACAGCCAAAATACCTTTCCCAACGACGAGGTGATCGGCCTCGGACTCAGCGATGAGGTGATATTTTCGCGCGCGCTTCAGGTCTTTAAGGAGATGAAAACCCCCTTCTACGGCTTTATCGTCACCCTCTCGAGCCACCACCCCTTTGATTTCGCGGAGCTGCCACGCGGGACGCTGCCGCTGCCTCCCGAGCTGCGGGGAACGCTCATCGGCAACTATCTCCTTTCGATAAATTACTTTGACCGGCAGTTTGGTATCTTCATCGACGAGCTGCGAAGGTCGGGGCTGCTCGACAAGAGCCTGGTCGTCGTCTACGGCGACCATCCCGCGATCCCGATCGCCTACCGGGAAGATATGGAAAAGCTGCTCGGCAAGAAGATAGAGGAGGCGGTAGACTGGAAGGCGACGCGCCGTATCCCGCTCTTCTTCCGCTCGCCGGAGACGGCGAAAAAACCGCGCGTCGACGAGAGAAATGTCGGGCAGATGGACATCCTGCCGACGGTCTCGGGGCTGATGAAGCTTGACATCGGCACCGTTTTCGGAAAGGATCTTTTAAGCAAAGAAAGCGGCGATCCGGTGATCTTCCGCAACGGCAGCTATATCGTGGGCGACGTCTATGTCGAACCGGCCGCAGGGCGCGCCATTAAGCTGGATACCGGTGAACATCTCGATTGTTCCGCCTATGACGGACTGACCGACGAGGTTGAACGGCGCCTCAGGTACAGCGACCTGATACTGGAAAAGAATCTGATCGAAAAAATTATCGGCAGATAGCGGCGGGAAGTTGTCATTCACCCTCTCTGAGGGTATGATAACGTTATGTGTGAAAATGAGACAGAGGTGGCTTTATCGTGGATAAGACGGAACTTTTCTATTGGCTGATATGGTGGGGCTGGTGGCTGATCCAGTTCATCCTCTATACATTGCTCGGCGCGCTGATGTGTGACGGTGTTTATCAGATAATCGTCAGCCTGCGCGGCTTCTGGAACCAGAAAAAGATGCCCCAGGCCAAGCGCTACCGCCGTTTCGCGGTGCTGGTGCCCGCGCATAACGAGGCGATGGTCATCGTGCCGCTCCTTGAGAGCCTCGCGGGACAGAATTATCCTAAGAACTGTTATAAGGTCTACGCCTCCTGCGACAACTGCACCGACAATACGGCGGAGCTGGTGCGCGAGAACGGTGCCGTGGCGCTGGAACGCTTCGACGACGAGCACAACGGCAAGACCTGGAACGTCCGCTGGGCGCTGACGAAGATCCCCTTCGAGGAATATGACGCGCTCGCGATGTTCGACGCCGACAACCTCGCCGACCGGAACTTCCTGATGTCGATGAACAATTACATGGAGCTCCACCCGGAGGCCGAGGCCATCCAGGGGGTACTAGATGTCAAGAATCCGGACGACAACTGGCTGACGCGCTCCTACGCGCTCGCCTATTGGTTTACGAACCGCTTCTGGCAGCTCGCGCGCGGCCTTTGGGGGCTCTCCTGCACGCTCGGCGGCACGGGGCTCGTCATCCGCACCGCGACGCTTGAACGGATCGGCTGGAACCTCCAGAGCCTCACGGAAGATCTTGAAATGTCGACGCGCCTCATTCTATCCGGCAGCCGCGTCCACTGGAACGACGCCGCGGTGATCTACGACGAAAAGCCGCAGGACATCGCCATCTCCAAGCGCCAGCGCACGCGCTGGATGCAGGGTCATTACTGGGTGTTCTGGAATTATGGATGGGACTCGCTCAAGGCCTTCTTCGTGACGCGTAAGCTGCAGTATCTCGACCTCTTTCTCTATCTGCTCGCGCCCGCGAAGTCCTGCCTGGGGATCATCATTATGATCGCGGGCATGGCCTTTACCCTGGTGAACAATATGGTGCTCTATCCATCATCGGACATCCCGCAGTCGATGCTTGAGTGGACGCTCTTCTTCGGCCTGCCGGTCTTTTCGATCATCGCCTTCTGCCTGCTCTGCGCCATCGCGGGACCCTCGATGCACGAAAAGAAATTCACTCTGCGCTACGTGAAGGACACCTTCGCCTATTTCTGGTTCGGCCTTACCTGGATACCGATCCTCTTTAAGGCGGCCTTTCTCGCCAAGGACCAGGGCAAGTGGGTGAAGACGGAACACACGCGCGGCATCTCGCTGGACGATGTAAAGACAAAAAGCTAAGGGGGAGAATATCATCGAAACGCAATTCTCCCTCTTCACGAAGCGTCGCTTTCTGCCGCTGTTTCTGACCCAGTTTCTCGGGGCCTTCAACGACAATCTATTTAAGAGCGCGCTCGTGATCCTCATCACCTTTCATCTCGCGGAGTTGTACGATATCAACGCGCAGATTATGATCACGGCGGTGGCGGGATTATTTATTCTGCCGTTTTTTCTCTTTTCCTCGCTTGCTGGGCAGATCGCCGACAAATATGAAAAGTCATTCCTCATCCGCATAATAAAGTTCGTGGAGATCGTCCTCATGTGTCTCACGGCGGCGGCATTCGAGACGATGCACCTCTGGTGGCTCGTCTTTCTGCTCTTCTGCATGGGGACGCAGTCCACCTTCTTCGGCCCGCTCAAGTTCAGCATCCTGCCCCAGCTTCTTAACGACGAGGAGCTGGTGGCCGGCAACGGCCTGGTGAACGCGGGGACCAATATCGCGATCCTGACTGGTACGCTATGCGGCGGCCTCTTCATCCTCTCGCCGCTCGGACGCCACTACATATCGGCTGGCGTCGTCGGCGTGGCGGCTGCCGGATATGCCGCGAGCCGCTTCATCCCGCTGGCCGTCCCCTCCTCTCCGGAACTCAGGATCGACCGCAACCTCTTCCGTTCCACCTGGGAGATGCTCGTCTATCCGCTCTCGAATAAAGACGTCTTTCGTTCGATAATCGGCATCAGCTGGTTCTGGTTTCTTGGCTCTGTCTTTCTCGCGCAGTTTCCCTCGTTTGCCAAAGACACGCTGGGGGGAGACGAGCAGGTCTCTACGCTCTTTCTCGTCATCTTCTCCGTCGGCGTTGGCGCGGGGGCGACATTATGCAACAAACTGCTTAAGGGGCGCGTTTCTGGGAAATATCTGTCTTACAGCCTCGTCGGGATGAGCGTATTTATCGGGATGCTCTATATGTTCAGCGCCTCCGCGCCCGCGGGAGCGGGGCTGATGTCTGTCTGGGATTTTATCCGCGGACCGCGGGCCTTAGGGATAGTCTTTGCTATGTTTATGATCGCCCTCTGCGGGGGGCTGTACAGCGTACCGATGTACGCGATGATGCAGCGGATGACGCCGGAATCCCATATGGCGCGCGTCATCGCCTCGCTGAACATCATCGATTCGCTGGGAATGGTGCTGGCCGCGGCGCTTACGGCGCTGATGATCGCCGCCGGCATGTCTATATCGGGAATATTTTTTGCAATGGCCTTTATCAACTTGCTGATGCTGCCGCTGACATTAAAATTATCGAGGATAAATTATGACTGATCTTGAAATAAGAGAGGATATCATCAATACGGCCCGCGTTATGCTGCAAAAGGGCCTCGTGCAGGGCACGGGGGGAAATTTCAGCGTCCGCTGCGCGCGGGGCTTTATCGTCACACCGAGCGGTATGGATTATACAAAGCTTGCCCCCAGCGACCTGCCGAAGCTGTCCCCTGACGGCGCGGTGTTGGAGGGAGAGCGGCGGCCCTCGATAGAGAAAGAGCTGCACCGCTCCGTATATCGCGCGCGCCGCGACGTCGGCGCCGTGATCCATACGCATTCCGTATACGCCTCCGCGGCGGCGGCGATGCGCCTGCCGCTTCCCGTGCTGACCGATAATCAGGCGGTTTTGTTCGGCGGGGCGGTCCCTGTCTCGGAATACGCGCCGATCGGCACACCGGAGCTCGCCTACAATACGGCGAAGGCGCTGGCGGCCGGGGGCGGCGTGCTGATGGCCAACCACGGGGCGCTCTGTGTCGGCGCCACGCTTGCGGAGGCCGCGCTGCGCTGCGAGATGCTTGAGATATTCGCGAAGATATTTTTCCTGACGAAAAGCTGCGGCGGAGGCGTATCTCTTACCGCCGAGGATGCCAGCCGCGAGGCCTCTGACGTAGCGGGGCGTTACGGGCAGCGCTGAACTTGGAAAGAGAAATGGTTAAATAAAAAACAGACCGAAGATTCATTCTTCGGCCTGTTTTTTTATTTTTTCCGTAAGATAAAGAACTTACTGGGAAATCGCGCTTACCGGGCAGGTCGCTACGCAGGCACCGCACTCTACGCACGTATCGCCGTCGACGTGAGCCTTGCCGCCGTCCATCGATATCGCTGATGTGGGGCATACGCCTACGCAAGCCTCGCAGCCTACGCAAACTGACTGATCAACTGTTGCTTTAGCCATAGTAAGAAGTCCTCCTTCAGATTTATACTCACTTGATTACGCGGGACGATTTTCCGCATATACTCTATTTTAGCGTGAAACCTCAGAACCTTCAACTATTTTTTTGACGCATTTTAAAATGTGAACATAATGATACAAAAAGTTAAGATATATCAGCTGTATATATGGTATTCATAGTCTAAAAGTATAGACAAATTGAATGGAAAAGTTATAAAATAATTAAAGAGGTTGGGTCTGAGTTTTTATATTCGCCGTTTTCTGATTTTCCAGTTACATATTTTGTGTCCTTCTCTCATGGGAGGTGATAATTGAAGGTCGATAAACACCGTTATTTTTGTTTTGCCTTTGCACTATCTTCACAAAATGAAAGGAGAGTTGCTTTATTATGGAACAGGCCAAAGAACCGAAAATACCATCGTTAGGTCTATCTGTTTTAGTTTTTCTTGCGGTTGCGGCGATGATCGCGGCGGCGGTCCTCATTTATGAGACCGATATTCACATCATTCTCATCTTCGGCGCGCTTCTTGCCGGCATTGTCGGCGTATTCTATCTGGGAAATCCCTACTCAAAAATTGAAAAGGGCATCATTGACGGTATCATGGTCGGTATGCAGGCTTGTCTTATTCTTTACACGGTCGGCCCGCTCGTCGGTACATGGATCGCCAGCGGCGTCGTGCCGAGCATGATCTATTACGGACTGTCAATTCTCTCTCCGTCGATCTTCCTCTTCGCGACCCTCTTCATCTGCTCCGTCGTCTCCCTTGCCACCGGCTCTTCATGGGCCACGGCGGGTACGGTCGGTATCGCCCTGCTGGGCATCGCGCTCGGCCTTGGCGTTCCCGCGCCGCTGACGGTTGGCATCATCATCTCCGGAGGCTACTTCGGAGACAAGATGTCCCCTCTCTCAGATACGACGAACCTCGCCCCCGGCGTCGCCGGTACGGATCTTTTCCAGCATATCCGCGCGATGTGCTGGACCTCGGGACCTACTTACCTTATCGTCGTCTGCATCACGCTCTTCCTCGGCTTCCGTTATTCCCAGGGCGAGCTTGATTATACGAAGATCGAGGCCCTGAAGACTATTCTTTCGCGTGAGTTCTGGATCAGCCCGATATCGTTCGTCGCACCGGTGGTAGTCATAGTCCTCTCCGCGATGCGCAAGCCCGCGCTGCCCGCTCTCTGGGTCGGTATCTTTATCTCCGTCGTATTCGCCGTCGTTGAGGGCGTAGGTATCGGAGACCTTCTCAATATCATGCAGAACGGCTACGTTCCCCTGCTTTCGGTGGAGATCGCCGGCACCGGCGAAGACGCGGCGGCCCTCGCGAAGATCCTGGCCGACAACAGCATCAACATTGATCCTCAGGTCGCCCTAGAGTCGGCGAAGGATATCGTCTCCCTCATGGAACGCGGCGGCCTCCAGTCTATGAACTGGACGATCTCCCTCATCCTCTGCGCCTTTACCTTCGGCTCGACGATGGATGTATGCGGTTTCCTCAGGGTCATGCTCGAAGCGATAATGAAGCCGATTAAATCGGTCGGCGGAATGATCACGGCTGTCATCCTCTCCTGCTTTGTCTGCGATATCTTCCTCGGCGACCAGTATCTCTCGATCGCGATGCCCGGAACGATGTTCAAGAGCGAATTCGACAGAGTAGGGCTCCATCCAAGGATGCTTTCCCGTTCGCTTGAGGACGCCGGTACGCTTCTCTCGGTCCTCGTTCCCTGGAACACCTGCGGCGCTTACCACGCCAGCGTTCTCGGAGTTCCCACCTTCCAGTATCTGCCGTTCGCCTTCTTTAACTACCTCAATCCGCTCGTGGCCATTACGATGACCTACCTCGGAATCGGTATCTTCTGGCGCGGCAAGGACGGCGAACCTGTGAAGGGCGGAAAGACGCGTCCCGCGGAGCTTGGGCCGAAGATCGACCTTTAAGCGTCCGTAACTTATTTTGTTTGAAAGAAGAATGTAATTGGCAGAAAAACTGACGCCTTTAGAGAGCCTTCTGGTCTCCGCCTCCGGCAGAGAGGCTGGGAAGTGGAAATCGATCTCCTTTGTGATCATCGCTGTCTACCTGTTTTTTACGGCGGGGTGGCAGTTCACGCACGGAGGGATGACGCAGAAGGCTCTGCTCAACCTTTTTCTCGGCTGCTGCAGCGTGATGGTGATAAAATATGAGAAGCGGATATATGTGTCGCCGCTTGGTTTCGTGAAAGAGACGCACACGTGGATATCGCATCACCGGGAGCTTCTTCCCTGGAGAGAGGTGAAGTATGTCACCCTTACCACGAAGGGAAACCGTATGCTGGCACTCATTGAAAAAGACGCCATCGGCTGGAAGCTCTTTTTCGCGAAGGATGATCTTGCGAAGCTCAAAGAGATTCTCAGGCAGTACGCGCCGAAGATTCCCGTAAACGATATAAGCCCAAGATTCTAAAGAGGCTTTGGCGCTTAAAAACACATAAAAATGGCTGCCGTTATGATGGATATCATATGGCAGCCATTTTTATATATTACCTGTGTACGTCTGTTATTTATTTTTCGCGAGATAGGGGCCGGCGACCCTCCGAGGGATCTCAAACTCGGGACTGCCCGCGGCGCCCGGGGCCACTTCGTATTTATCGAAGCAGATGACGATGTTGCCTTTGTCGTTGATGAAGAAATTCTGCTTCGCCTTGATGGAGCGGAAACCCTGTTCGTCTTTTGGCGCGATCCAGAATACGCCCCTCTTTTTTTTGTTGATGCGGCGCATCTCTCCCAGAATATAGTCGTTGATCACCTTCGTATAATCAGCCTTTTCGTTGAAGAGATCTCCAAGCTCGATCAGCTTGCCGCTCTTCTTGTCAAAGTTATAGAAGGCGTGTACCGTAGAGGAAGAGCCCGCGATATTCATCTCGTAGATATCGATCGCCAGCACCTTATCATTGTCGGTGCGTACCTTGTAGTCGAGTACCACGCCCAGATGACCGTCGAACTCAGGGTCCTCACGCAGCATCTCGCTGACGTCCTTTTCGTAGTCGGCGGCAAGTTTTCGCGCGCGCTGTATGAAGGTTTCGTTCAGCTCGTTTTGTACCTCGTCGATGGCGAGGCCGGTGACGATTGGCGTTATGATCTTCGCCTCAAAGCCGCGAAATTCTGACTGATAGGAGCTGAACGTCGCGACGCGCACGTCGATATCTTTAGCAAAGACCGCCGTCGTTCCGCTAAACAGCAGCGCGAGCGAAAGCGCGGCGGCGCTTCTAAATAGTCTCATTCCCCTGTCCTATTTCGCTTCGGCGGCCTTGACGGCCTCCGCCATATTTCTGCCGAGCTCGCGGCACAATTCAAGGTCGGCCTCGGTGGGGGAGGACTTGACCTCGATCGTCGGCTCGACGAGCTTCCAGTCGCCTCCCTGCTCCGCGAAGACCTGCAGCTCCGCTAAAGCTCCCTTACTCCAGCTGTAGGAGCCGCAGATGCCGAGCACGCGGTTCTTCATCATCTTATTCTTGAGCGCTCGGCAGAGCGTCGCCATCGGGGGATAGAGCTCCGTGTTATAGGTGCAGCTGCCGAGGACTAGGCCGCGGTATTTCCAGATGTCGCGCACGATATACGAAAGATTGGAGCGCGAGGCATCGTGGACGATAACGTCCTTCACCCCGGCCTCGCAGGCGGCGCGCGCGATGGTGTCCGTCATGAATTTAGTGTTGCCATACATCGAGCCGTAGACGATGACGATTCCCTCGTCGGTTTTGTGGCTGCTCCACTTGTCATAGAGGTCTACGATATGCTGCGGGTTCGAGCGGAGGATGGGGCCGTGGGCGGGGCAGATGATTTTAAGGTCGAGGGCGCGGACTTTGGCGATCGCCTTCTGCGCCGGTCCCGAGTAGCGGCCGACGATGTTTGCGAAGTAACGCAGAGTCTCGTCCTCGTAGAGCGTCATATCGAGTTCGTCGTCAAATATGCCGCCCTCCAGCGCGCAGAAGCCGCCGAAAGCGTCGGTGGAGAAGAGTACCTTCTCGGTCGTCTCATAGGCCACCATGCTCTCTGGCCAGTGGACCATGGGGATCATCGCGAACGCCAGCTTGTGATGGCCGAGGTCGAGCACGTCGCCCTCTTTTACCTCGATCATGCCGTCGGTGATGCCGTAGAAGGCGCCGATCATCTCGATCGTCTTTTTGTTGCCGACGATCTTCATTTCGGGATAGAGCTTGCGGAGGATGCTGATGGAACCTGAGTGGTCCGGCTCCATGTGGTTGACGACGAGGTAGTCGATGGCGCGGCCCTCGGGCATGATCGAGACAAGCCGCTCCATATAGGCGGAGAGCTTGTCGGCCTTAATGGTATCGATGATCGCGCACTTTTCGTCGTTGATAAAATAGGCGTTGTAGGCCACGCCGCGGGGGAGTTCCCAAAGACCCTCGAAGAGGTCGGTCTCGCGGTCGTTGCCGCCTATCCAATATATAGAATCAGTTACCTTGATTGCCTGCTGCATCATTTTTGCAGTTCCCTCCTTAAAAATATTGCCTATGCTTCATATTATATAACAACGAATTCAGTTTGCACGACGACAAATTGCCAGTTTTATAAACTAAGTAAACGGGGTTTGATAGCGTTGGTAAAAATTGAATGGATTGACTTGTCTGAAATTAATGCTCAAATGTTGCAATTTCGACGGAGTTGGGCAATAATAACAGCGTGTGGTTTTTTGTAAAATCTACTAGTGTGCTGATGGTCATTTATACGGTGACCTCATATGTTTCGCAAGGAGGCGGAGTAATTGTTCGAACCAACACAGCTCCAGGAAGTAGCAGAAGGAAAGAAGGCCTACGAAGCGGCTGTTGAAAAGGCGCTTACCAAAGGTCCCGAGAGAAAGGAAAACTTCACCACAGGCGGCGGTATTCCTCTTAAGAGGACATATACCCCAGAAGATGTCAACGGCGTAGACTACGCCAAAGATCTTGGATTCCCCGGCGCGTATCCCTACACCCGCGGCGTCCAGCCCACAATGTACAGAGGCCGTTTCTGGACGATGCGCCAGTATGCGGGCTTTGCTACGGCGGAGGATTCCAACAAGCGCTATCGTTACCTGCTGAGCCAGGGAACGACGGGGCTCTCTGTCGCTTTCGACCTTCCGACACAGATCGGCTACGACTCGGACGACCCCATGGCGGTGGGTGAGTGCGGTAAAGTCGGCGTCGCCGTCGACAGCCTTGCCGACGCGGAGATCCTCTTCGGCGGAATCCCCCTCGACAAAGTATCGACCTCAATGACGATCAATGCCCCTGCGTCAGTGCTTCTTTCAATGTACATCGCCGTTGCCGAAAAGCAGGGCGTGCCGATGAACGCACTCTCAGGAACGATCCAGAACGATATCCTCAAGGAATACATAGCGCGCGGCACATATATCTTCCCTCCCAAGCCGTCAATGCGCCTCATCACCGACATTTTTGACTTCTGCTCGAAGAATATCCCGAAATGGAACACTATCTCGATCTCCGGCTACCATATCCGCGAAGCCGGCTCGACCGCGATCCAGGAAGTGGCCTTCACGCTTGCCGACGGTATCGCTTATATCGAAGCGGCCATCAAGGCCGGACAGGACCCGAACGTATTCGGGAAGCGCCTCTCCTTCTTCTTTAACGCGCACAACGACTTTATTGAAGAGGTCGCGAAATTCCGCGCGGCGCGCAAGGTTTGGGCACGCATTATGAAGGAGCGCTTCGGAGTTACCGAAAAGGGCGCCCAGATGCTTCGCTTCCACACCCAGACCGCCGGATGCACGCTGACGGCGCAGCAGGCCGAGAACAACATCGTCCGCGTCGCCATTCAGACGATGGCGGCGGTATGCGGCGGCACACAGTCGCTGCACACCAACAGCCTTGACGAAGCTCTCGCCCTCCCGACTGACAAGAGCGTCCGCATCGCCCTCCGCACGCAGCAGATCGTCGCTTACGAGTCAGGCGTTACGAGCGTTGTAGACCCGCTTGCCGGCAGCTACGCCATCGAAGCTCTTACGAAAGAGATCGAAGAGGGCGCGTGGGAGTACATCAAGAAGATCGACGAGCTCGGTGGCATGATGACGGCCATTGAGAAGGGATACCCGCAGAAGAACATCCAGGATGCGGCGTACCAGTACCAGAAATCGATCGAATCCGGCGACCGTATCATCGTCGGCGTCAACAAGTTCCATATCGAAGAAGACATGTCAGAGCGCAAACTCCTTAAGGTCGACGCAAGCGTAGGCGTGAACCAGATTAAGAAGCTCCGCGAAATGAAAGCTAACCGCGACAACGTCAGAGTCAAGACGACGCTTGACGCAATCCGCGAGGGCGCGAAGGGCGACGCGAACCTTATGCCGCTCATCCTCGACGCCGTACACGCGTACGCGACAGAGGGCGAGATCTGCGGCGTGCTCCGCGAGGTCTTTGGCGAGTACCAGGAGAACGTGGTTCTTTAGAATCGCGAGTGCTTTTTAAGGAGGAAGAAATTATGGACCGTAAAATTCGCGTAGTTGTTGCGAAACCAGGACTTGACGGCCACGACCGTGGCGCGAAGGTCATAGCAAGAGCATTCAGAGACGCAGGCATGGAGGTCATCTACACAGGTCTCCGCCAGACACCGGAACAGATAGTTGCCACAGCGATCCAGGAAGACGCAGACGCCATCGGTATCAGCATCCTTTCAGGAGCGCATGAGTACTGCTTTAAGGCCATCATCGATCTTCTCAAAGAGAAGCACGCGGAGGACATTATCGTCTTCGGCGGCGGAGTCATCCCCGAGACCGACTATCCGACGCTTCTCGGCTTCGGCGCGGGCGCGATCTTCGGCCCCGGAACGCCGACCACCGAGACGATTGAATGGCTCGAAAAGGCGGTAGCCGAAAAGAGAGCAAAAGAGGCGTAAAATTATGGAAATCAAAAATGTAGATCATATCGGAGTAGCCGTAAAGAGCATCGACGAAGCCCTTAAATTCTGGGAAGACACCCTCGGCGTGAAGTGCCACGGCGTTGAGGAAGTCGCCGAGCAGAGAGTCAAGACGGCCTTCCTGCCCATCGACGATACAGAGTTTGAGCTTCTTGAGGGAACGACGGAGGACAGCCCTGTCTCGAAGTTCATCGAGAAAAACGGACAGGGAATCCAGCACGTCGCGGTCAGAGTCGCCGACATAGAAGCGGCGCTTGCCGAACTTAAAGAAAAAGGCGTGCGTCTTATTGATGAAAAGCCCCGTATCGGCGCGGGCGGCGCGAAGATCGCCTTCGTTCATCCGAAGGCCAGCGGCGGAGTGCTTCTTGAACTCTGCCAGCGCGATTAACTAAGGAAAAAGGCTCCCGTGCCAGGGCGGCACGGGACGCCTTGTCCATAGCACTACCTGTGGAAAAACGGCTATGCGGGGAGCTGGCTGGGCTTTCATCTAAGAAATTATGAGGAGGTAAGAAGTAATGGCGGACAAAACGATCGACGAACTGTGCGCTGCTCTGGTTGCCAAACGCGAAAAAGCGGCTCTTGGCGGCGGAGAAAAGGCCATCGCCAAACAGCACGACAAGGGTAAGATGACCGCACGTGAGCGCATCGACGCAGTTCTTGACCCCGGCAGCTTCGTGGAGATCGATGAATTTGTCGAGCACCGCTGCACCAACTTCGGGCTCGAAAAGACAACATTCCTCGGCGACGGCGTTGTAACCGGCTACGGCACGATAGACGGACGGATAGTCTACGTATTCAGCCAGGATTTCACAGTAATGGGCGGTTCGCTTGGCGAAATGCACGCCAAAAAGATCTGCAAGGTCCTTGACCTCGCCCTTACGAACGGCGCACCCTGCATCGGCATCAACGATTCAGGCGGAGCCCGTATTCAGGAGGCGGTCGACGCCCTTTCAGGTTACGGACAGATATTCTTCCGCAACGTCAAAGCCAGCGGCGTCATTCCGCAGTTCTCCATTATCGCCGGACCCTGTGCGGGCGGAGCCGTTTACAGCCCCGCGCTTACAGATTTCATCTTTATGGTAGACAAAGTCGGTATCATGCACATCACAGGTCCCGCGGTCATCAAGTCAGTCACCGGCGAAGACGTCACCTCCGAACAGATCGGCGGCGCCCGCGCTCACAACGCGACCTCAGGCTGCGCGCATTTCTTCGCGGCCAGCGAAGCCGAGTGCTACGCGCAGGTCCGCAAGGTAATGAGCTATCTTCCCAGCAATAACATGGAAGAGCCTCCTTATATGGAGACCGGAGATGATCCCTCGCGCATGGACGCGGAGCTTCACGAGATGGTTCCGACAAACCCGAATAAGGGTTACGACGTCCGCGACGTCATTAAAAAGGTCGTTGACAACGGTGACTTCTGTGAAGTACAGGAACTCTACGCCAAAAACATCGTCACCGGATTCGCGAGAGTCGGCGGACGCGTCATCGGAATCATCGCCAACCAGGCTAAATTCATGGCCGGATGCCTCGACATCGACGCCTCCGACAAGGCGAGCCGCCATATCCGCATCTGCGATGCGTACAATCTTCCTATCGTGACATTTGAAGACGTCCCCGGATATCTCCCCGGTCTAAACCAGGAGATGGGCGGTATTATCCGCCACGGCGCGAAGCTCCTCTATGCCTACAGCGAAGCGACGTCGCCGAAGATCACCATCGTCATGCGCAAGGCCTACGGCGGATCATATCTCGGTATGTGCAGCAAAGACCTGGGCGCTGACGTAGTCCTTGCCTGGCCGCAGGCTCAGATCGCGGTCATGGGCGCCGAGGGCGCGGCGAATATCATCTTCCGCAAGGAGATCGATGCCGCAGAGGACAAGACCGCCAAGCGCGCGGAGAAGATCGAGGAATACAAAGAGTCGTTTGCAAACCCATATCGCGCGGCGCAGCGCGGATTCGTTGATCGTGTCATCCTCCCCGAGGAGACGCGTCCCGCCCTCTATCAGGCACTTCTGATGACGGAGAGCAAGAGTGAACTTCGTCCGAAACGCAAGCATGGCATTCTGCCTAACTAGGGCAGGGGGAAGCCAATTATGACAGGATCATCTATCAGTTCATATTTTGTCGGCGTCTCGGGCAGGCTCACAATGTCGCTCATCGCCTTCAGCATCGTATTCATCGTCATCGTTGGGCTTATGCTCGTTATGATGGGGATGAAGCATGTCTGTTCGGCGATCGACAACATGGGCAAGCCGAAACCGGCCGCTACGGCGCAGCCGTCGCCGGCCCCCGCTGCCCCCGCTGCGCCCGCTCCGGCGGCTCCCGCCGCGGCGGTCTCTGCCGACGACGACGAACTTCTCGCAGTAATATCGGCCGCCATAATGGCAGCTTGCGGATCAACAGCGCGCGTAGTTGCCTTCAGTCCGGTAAAAGCCCCCGCACCGACCGCATGGAAGAATGTGGGCAGGCTCCAGAACACAGAAGGCTGCTAAGCCTCTGATAACAACAAAAATTTAGGAGGTTTTTTCTGATGTCACGCAAATACAGAGTCACAGTTAACGGAAAAGCATACGATGTAGATGTTGAAGAGATGGGTGCAGGCGCGGCTCCTGCTCCTGTAGCAGCCCCCGCTCCCGTAGCGGCACCCGTCCCTGTAGCGGCCCCCGCTCCCGCGGCGGCTCCTGCCCCAGCGGCAGCTCCCGCTCCCGCGGCCCCCGCTGGCGCAGGATCGATCACCGCTCCGATGCCCGGCAAAGTTCTTAAGATCCTAGTCGCTCAGGGCGCGGCTGTCACCACGGGTCAGCTCGTCCTCATACTTGAAGCGATGAAGATGGAAAATGAGATTTTCACCACCGTAGCGGGTTCTGTATCACAGATCTGCTGCAAAGAAGGAGATACAGTCAGCACTGGCGACACACTCCTGGTAGTAGCGTAGTCTGCGTTCGTGCAGTCTTTTCCTAGGGAGGAAAACTGAATGGAACTTTACTTGACCGCACTGAAGGGTGTGGTGGAACAGTCGGGATTCGTCGCGCTTAACGGGCCTACGCTCGTTATGCTGCTCGTCTCCTTCATCCTGCTCTATCTCGCCATTGCGAAGGGTTTTGAGCCTCTGCTGCTTATGCCCATCGCCTTTGGATGCCTTCTGGTCAACCTGCCGCTTTCAGGCATCGTTGATCCGGGCGGCTTCCTTTACTTTGTAAAATTTGGCATAGACCATGAACTTTACCCGGTTATTATCTTTATGGGTATTGGCGCTCTGACGGACTTCGGCCCCCTGCTTGCGAACCCTATCACCTTCCTTCTCGGTGCGGCGGCGCAGATAGGAGTCTTTTTCGCGGTCATCGGCGCTATGTTCATGGGCTTCACGATCCAGGAAGCGGCCGGCATCGGTATCATCGGCGGTGCTGACGGCCCGACGGCCATCTATCTCTGCGCGAAGCTCGCCAAGGATATCCTGCCAGCCGTCGCTGTCGCCGCTTACAGCTACATGTCGCTCGTGCCGCTGATCCAGCCCCCGGTCATCAAGCTTTTGACGACTAAAAAGGACCGTGCGATCAAGATGGAGCAGCTCCGTCCCGTCACGCGTACTGAACGCATCCTCTTCCCGATCGTTTCGACGATCGCCTGCGGACTCGTTCTGCCGGCCTCCGCCCCCCTCGTGGGAATGCTGATGTTCGGAAACCTTATGCGTGAATGCGGCTGCACCGAGCGTCTCTCGCTTGCGGCGCAGAATGAAGTGCTCAACGCGACGACGATATTCCTCGGAATCTCTGTCGGCGCGACGATGAGCGCTGAGTCATTCCTCACACTGGCGACGATCAAGATCATCTGCCTTGGGCTTATCGCCTTCGTATTCAGCACCGCGGGCGGCGTCTGCTTCGGACAGCTGATGAAGGTTGTCTCCGGCGGCAAGATCAACCCGATCATCGGCGCGGCCGGCGTATCCGCCGTCCCGATGGCGGCGCGCGTCTGCCAGAAGGTGGTATCGAAGGAGTTCCCGGGAAGCTACATCCTGATGCACGCTATGGGCCCGAATGTTGCCGGCGTTATCGGCACGGCCGTTGCGGCGGGAGCTATGCTTACCCTGCTCTCCAAATAACAAAATCGGCGTTTATAAGCACGATTTGCGTCATAACTCAGGGCTCTGGTGTCCTCGCCGTATGAAAATACGGCTCCGGTACCAGAGCCCTGAGTTATTTAGCAACTCGCACTTCTGAACGCCGATTTCCTTCGGGTAGGGAAAGAGATAAGCAGCGATTTACCAAAGATTTTGGCGCCCTCTCCGAGGGAGCTCCCCGCGAAGCGGGGTGAGGGAGAGTTGACCTTAGGTTCTCCCGCGGCTTTTGCCGCGGGCTCTGTTTGGCGCGGTTTCCGCGCCAAACAGAGCAACACTCCTTCCGTCTTGCCGCAAAAGCGGCGGCGATCCACCTCCCTCAGAGAGGGAGGCTAAAATGGCAAAGTCAAAAGCTAAACCGCAATTTATCATTGACCCCATCGAAGATAAATCGCTGTTTATCTCTTTTCCCCGCTCATATGAAATCGGCTTCGAAAAATTCACATGATAGCAGAAAAATCGGCGTGAAGAAGCACCGTATGCGTCATAAGCCGGTTTCTGAATGTCCTGCGGCAGGTGCATCCGCATGCCGCGGCAATATGGATAATTTGAAAGTGTCCCCGCCCTGTGGCGGGGACATTGCTTTGCAATCGCCGTATGAACAATACGGCTCCGGTACTCAGGGACCGGCTTATTTAGCCTACGGCACTTCTTCGCGCCGATTTTCCTTCTGGCTGGAGATAGATAAATCGCTATTTATGTTTTACCATATCGAAGATAAATCGGCGTTTAGACGTGTGAATAACGAAATAACTGAGGGCTTGGCAAGCGGAGGCGCACTAAAGTGCGGTGAGCATTGCCAAGCCCTCGGTTATGAAGTTAGTCGTGCGTATAAACGCCGATTTAAGGGAGATTATATCTCCCCATGATAAGAAGATCCGCGTATTTCCCGTCTTTCATGAAGGCGTATTTGAGACGCCCCTCTATTTGAAAGCCGAGCGATTCATAGAGATGGATCGCGCCGGCGTTGTCGGCGGCAACCTCTAGGTCGACGCGGACGAGCATCAGCCATTTGTCGGCGATCTCCAGCAGCTGCGAGAGAATCGCGCGGCCTACTCCCATATTCTGGTAATCGGCGTGTACGATGAGCGCGACAGAGGCGGTGTGGCGAAGGCGCGCCTTTTCCGTGAGGCGCAGCACGCCGTTGCCGATCACCTTTTCGCCCTCAGGCGTATCAATGACCGCCGAAAGCACCGGATCATTCGGTCCGACAGACTTCATCACCTCTTCCGTGAACGAGACGCTCTCCGAAAAAAGCGTCGGTATCGTCTCAATGACTCCGCGCATAGAACGTATCTCGTTGATATCCGCAATGTCGTTCTCTTTGAACGGCCTGATCCTGAATTCCATCTCCACGCCTCCCGTTCCTTTCTCCGCATTATAGTCTATACCTGCCTATCCGTCTTTCTTCTCAAATAGTATTCATGTTTTTCTTATGCTATACCCTCGATGAATTCTTTTAATAAAAATTCTCGGTTTTTAGGTATAAAATGACAAAATTTTATTGAACGTAAATTTGTACTTATCGTATAAGAATCGCCTCTTGTGAAGATATGGTAAAAGGTTCCCGCAGATTTTATATTTTATTCATTCTTTGGAGCACGTTGATTTGACTGCAGCATTTTGACTGCCCGCCAAGAATTGTATATTAAAAAATCGAGCAGCAGGATAGGAGGCATTGTATATGGAAATGAGTTTCAGCAATAATATTCAATACATCACTGTTTTTGTGCTCTACTTTGCCTGTTTTATTGGTTTTGGCGTCTATCAGGGGAGAAAGGTCTCCAATGAAGAGGATTACGCTATCGGCGGCCGTGATATCCCCGGCTGGGCCGCCGCCCTCTCCGAACGGGCCACTGGCGAGTCGTCATGGGCGCTTCTGGGGCTGCCCGGCTGGGCCTATGCCTCCGGCATGAGCTGTTTCTGGGTCCTGTTCGGCTGCGCGGTGGGGATAGCCTTCGCCTGGGCCGTTCTCGCCTACCGTATCAGACAAGTGGCGGAGGAAAAAGATGCCATTTCATTTGTCGATCTGATATCAAAGATGCACCCCGCCATGGAGTCAAGCATAAGGACCGTCAGCTGCATGGTCATCGTGTTTTTCTTCTTCTTTTACATCGGCGCCCAGCTTCTCGGAGGAGGAAAGGTATTTAACGTCATGTTCGGTATCAGCCCCGCGACGGGTATGGTCATCACAATGCTTATCATCATCCCCTATACCATATACGGCGGTTTTAAGAGCGTCATTTATACGGACTGTATCCAGGCGTTCCTGATGGTCTGCGCGCTCGGCATTGCTCCGATCCTTGGATTTATGGAGATCGGCGGCATGAGCGGCGTCTACGCGAACGGAATATTCGCGGCGCTGCATAAGGCAGGCTCCTCCTATACGAATATTCTGGGCGGCGGCAGCGGCTGGGCGATGTTCGCCGGAGTGCTGGGCGGCTTCGCCTATGTCTTCGGCTATTTAGGCGGCATGCCGCAGCTTACGATGCGTTTTATGGCGATCAAGGATTTTAAAAACACGATCACCGCGCGTAATATCGGTATCGTCTGGACGCTGATCGCCTACTTCGGAGCCTGTTCCATAGGCTGGCTCGGCCTTGCGATATGGGGGCCGTCCGGACTTCCAGACCCGGAATCCGTATTCCCGATGGTGATGCTGAAATTCTTCCATCCGACAATCGCCGCGCTTTTCATCGTCGCCGCCTTCGCCGCGCTCATCTCCACCGCGGACTCTCTGTTGGTACTGGCCTCGACGGAGTTCTCCGTCAACATCGTCAAACGTTATTTCACCAAGGATTCCGATTCGCGGCAGGAGCTTAAATTCGCCAGGATCATGACGGCCCTGATGGCGGTGCTGGCTCTTGGAACTGCATATGTCGTCCCCTCCAACCTGATCTTTAAGATTATCGGCTATGTCTGGGCAGGTATCGGCGATCCCTTCTCCGTGATTATCCTGCTCACCTTCTTCTGGAAAAAGTTCAGCGCCAAGGGGGCCTTCGCGGTGGTCTGCGTCGGGATGCCCTTTACGATCTTCTGGGTGATGTCCGGCCTAGACGCGAAGGTGATCCCCGCGCTCTTTATGTCATTCGCGGTGAGCCTCGCCGTAGGAATCGCCGCCTCCATCATCTGGCCGAACAAGGTTGCTGCCTAGGCAGATAAAACATAATACAAACGATAAAGGAGAAATATGAAGATGAATATCGCCGCTGTAAAAGAAAACCCCGCGAAAAAATATGGAATACTTGGCGTTCCCTGGGATGAGGACGCCTCGCACGGTCGTCCCGGTTCGCGTTTCGCGCCGGAGTCGATAAGAAAAAACGCCTCCTGGATATTCGACCGCATAATCGACAACAAGGTCATGGATCTTGAAGAGTTCCGGCTGATCGACTTTTGCGACGCCGAGGTGAAGGATTTCGGCGACGTGGAGATCTGCTCATACGACCATTTTGAAACGAAGAAGCGTATCGAAAATAGGTGCCGCGAGCTGCATCAGGCGAAGTACATACCGGTGCTTCTCGGAGGCGACTGCTCGATAACCTGGCCTCAGATAAAGGCGCTGCATGACAGCGTTAAGGGCAAGGTCGGGATAGTGCATTTTGACGGACACCTCGACCTGCTGGATTCCACCCCGATACAGGGGGAATTTTCGCACAGCAGTTCGATAAGGCGCGCGATAGAGCTGCTGCCGCGGGTGGATTCGAGGAACGTGGTGCAGATCGGCTGTCGCGCCTATAATTATCCCGACTACTATGAGTATATCGTGGAGAGGGGTATCACCGAGATCAGCCCGCGCGATTTCTACCGACTCGGGATAGAGGGTACCGCGAAGCTGACGCTTGAAAAGGCGGCGAGGGATACCGAGGTGATGTTCGTCACGATAGATATCGACGTGCTCGAGGGAATTTACGCCCCCGGAAGCGGCGCCAACGAGACAGGCGGCTTCAACACGTATGAGCTGCAGGAGCTGATGAAGCTGCTGGCGCCCTATACGCACTCCTTCAACGTGACCGAGGTTAATCCGCCCTTCGACCTTAAAAACGAATTCTCTTCGATCGCCGCTGCGAAGCTGATGTTTGACTTCCTCGTCCATAACTACCGGCCTACGGAGCGCGCAGCCAAAATAATGGACTGACCTCATCGGGCAAATATCTGAACTAAGAGGGCAGGCATGATAACTTCATGTCTGCCTTTAAAAGGTTATAATACTAAGGTATATGGAGGTGTTGGGAATGGAAGGATGGAAAATTACTCTGGCGCAGCTGGCTCCCACTTTGACGGAGGTGCGGAAAAACGCCGGGAGGGCTCTTGAAGTTATGTACGAGAGCGCTAGGCGCGGCAGCGGTCTCATCGTACTGCCGGAGCTTTATCTCTCCGGTTATGCCGTCTCCGGGTTTATCAAGAGCGAGGCGGAGAAAAGAGCTCTGCGGGCGGATGTGGCGGAGGGGCTTTCAATGCTGCGCGAGGGCGGTAAAAAGTCAAAGACGGACATTCTGGTCAGCTATCCGCTCTTTGAAGAGGGGGCGGAGAGGCCCTATATAGCGCTTGAATATATCGCCGGCGGGGAGACTCTCGCGCTGCACCGCAAAATAAATCTCTGCAACTATGCCCAATACACCGAACATCTTAATTTCACTGCGGGAGATGAGGTCGTCGTAGCAAAGTCTGAGCGGGGAAATGCTGGACTATTTGTTTGTGAGGATCTGTGGCATGTTACAAACGCCATCTTTGCCGTGAAGCTTGGAGCCGAAGTCCTTTTCTATCCATCCGCGGCGACGGTGCTCGAGAGGGGCGCCGCGCCGGGATGCCTCCGTAACTGGCAGCGTCTCACGGTTGGCACCGCTTTTTCACAGACGAGCTACGTCGTCTGCTGTAATCAGGCGGCCGGCGGAGGCGAGTATTATTTTGGGGGATCGCATGTGGTCGCCCCGGACGGCGAACTGCTTTTGCAGCTGCCGTTTTTCGAGGAGGCGGTCGCCGATGTCGTGCTTGACGGGAAACTGCTGCGCGAGGTCAGGGAGATGAGGCCCCTGGTCGCGAACGAGCGGTTGGATATCTACCGAAAATACATTTAAGGGGTCCGCGAGATGGACGAAAGAGGCTTTTTTCAGTTTCTCGTAGACGTGGCCCTGACAGCCGATTCCTTTCAGGAGCTTCTGCGGAAGATTGCGGAAAACCTCAAAAGCCCCGCCTGCTTTAAGGATGCTAACGGCACCATCTATATTGAGTCCGACGACCACGTCTTTAGCGAACAGGTCGGGGCCTATCCGCTGGAGGAGCTGCGGCAGCGTTATTTTATTGAAAAGATAAGGGACGGCGAGCGGCTGCTCGGGCATTTCCTGCTGCCTAAAGATTACGCCGCGGATATTGACGGGCGCATAGACTCCGCGGTGCTCTCCATACGCGTCTACTGCGCGAGGAAACGGGCGGAGAGCGAGCGGCGCCAGTCGGCGGAGTCAGATGTATTGCAGCGTTTTCTCACGGGAAAGCTGCGTCTTGAGAGGGCGGCGGCGGAATTCAAGGAGCGTCCCTTCCCCCTGGAGAGGGGCAGCATGGTCGCGGTGATCGGCTACGGTAAGAGCCAGCGCGACAGATCGCTGAAAGAGTCCGAGGCGCTGAGCGCGATAGACGAGAAGTTTGGCCGTTTTTTCAAGCGCTATGTGGCCTGGCATGAGAGAAAAAAGATCGTCATCGCCTTCACGCCGCAGTTTCCCATGGACGAGGGCGCGGCCTGCGACTTTATCGAATATACTATCGAAAATATAAAAAAACGGGACGAGACGGGAGAGATGTTTGAAAATCTCCGCATCGGTTTCGGCTCGATAAAAAATGACACCGAGGATCTGCCGAAAAGTTACGAGGAGGCGGAGATGGCTTTTCGCGTCGCCTGTCTTCTGAGCGGTGGCGGGGAGTGGTGCCGGGCCTGGCGTTCGCTTGGGGCAATGCGGCTTCTCATGCTCTTTGCCGGTCATCCCGAAACCGACAGATTTGTGGAGTCCGTGCTGGGAAAGCTTATCACGGAGAGTCCAAAGGGTGAATATGAGAACCTTTTGGATACCTTGGAGTGCATAGAAAAAAATTCATGGAATCTGAAACAGAGCTCCGTAGAAATGAATTTCCACTATAATACGTTAAAATATAGATATCAAAGAATACAGGAAATTTTGGATATCGATCTGGCTTTACCGGTCAACCGGTTCAACGTGGCGCTTGCTTTGAAATTATATTCTTTGAGGGGCAGATAATCTGTGGCTGACATAAGCGAGATAAAAAACAGGGAGATAAACGAGGCGCGGGCGCTCAATATACTGCAGCAGCTGATACGCATAAGGACCCATCAGCCGCAGGGCGACGAGGCCGACGCCGTAAAATATATCCTCTCCTTGATCGGCGGCAACGAAAGGATATCCCCGCGTGTGATATCGCACGGGGCAAACAGGAGCACTCTCCTGCTGCATATCAAGGGAAGGGCGGAGCGTCCTCCGGTCCTGCTGATGGGTCACCTCGATACGATCGGGCTGGAGAGCACTCTGCGCTGGAAGCATTATCCCTACAGCGCGGATTTTTCCGGCGGCTATGTCTTCGGCAGGGGAGCCATCAACAAGGGCGGGGCGACTGCGATGATCCTCGCGGCGGAGATACTCTCCCGCTGCGGCGAGCTTCCCTGCGATGTCTTCTTTGCCTTCACGGCGGACAACGACGAGGACGGCCTCGGGGCGAGGGCTCTCGTAGAGGGAAGTTTTCTGGAAGGTATTGGAGAGGTTATCTTTGTGCAGCCCACCGGCTGCATGATCGGTATCGCGCAGAAGGGGGTAGCCTGGGTCAGGGCTGAGGTCAGCGGGCATTACGCCCACGCGGCCTTTCCGAAACAGAGCGCGGACGTGGTGAAACTCCTTCTCGAATACCACAAAAAGCTGAATATAATGCTGCGCGGTGAGCCGCATCCCTATCTCGGTTATAACACCTGTGTCATCACTGAGCTTGAGTCAAAGGGGATAGCGCGCTATATGCTGCCCGGCAGCGCGAGAGCCTCTCTGGATATCAGGTTTCTCCCCGCGATAAACGAAAAGAAGATTCTATCGATGATCAACGGTACCGCCAAAGAATTGAATGAAAAATATCCGGAAGCCGGTTTCAAGATATGTGTGGACAATCTGCGACTGCCATGCGCGATGGACGAAAATTCCCCTCATATAAAGAGATTTGAGGATATATACAGATCGCTGGGATACAAACCAAAAAAGACGGGGATATACTATCTCTGTGATACATCCGTCGTCGTTCCCTCCCTCGGCATTCCCTTCGCCATAATAGGGCCGGGCGAGGATATCTATCACAGCAACGAGGATGAGAAGATCGCGCTGGAAGATATAAAGAAGATGGCTAAGCTGTACTGCAATTATATAGTCTCTTAACGCCGGTATACCCGCGGACTCAGTGGTACAAGAGCCGCCGCGGCGAGGAATACCGCGCCGTAGAGCAGGCGGTAGGCTCCAGCCGCGTCGCCCGCTAGCCGGATGAGGAATTCCATGATGATCGGCGTAATGAAGAACTGACTGGAATAGAGCAGGCCGAAGAGGACGGCGAGGCGCGTCACATAGCGCCGTCCCCCAAGGTCTATCGTCAGACACATAAAGGCCGGATAACCGAAGCCCATCGCGAGGCCGAAGGTAAAGCCGCAGAGCATCAGCATCGCAGGGGTGGAGACGAAGGTCATCGTGAACATCATCGCCGCCGTTACCGTAGTCGATACCGGCGCGCACAGCTTGCGCGGCAGCCGGTCGATGAGATGTCCGAAAATAATCCTGAACAACAGCGCCGTTCCCGCCGAGACGCTGAAGAAGTAGGAGGCGGCGACGCCTCGTTCCTGCGCCAGCTGCACAAAGCGCAGCTGCCCCGCGTCGGTGAGAGCGAATAGCATGGCTGAGATAATGAAAAAGATTATCTGCGGTCTCTTGAGCAGTACAAGATAAGAGGCCTTCTCCTCCGTTTCTCCGTACGCGTGTGTGGCTGCGTTCTCGGCGGGGAGCGGTGGCAGGCGCCTTATGGCGGCGATGCCGGCTGTCACCAGCAGCGGAAAGAAAAATATATAGCTTTTGAAAAAGCCCTCTGAGATCAGGAACTCCATCGCCGGCACAACGATGAGAGAGGGCAGATTGTAGGCGGTGGAGATCAGCCCGATGCTGCGGCCGCGGATATTTTCAGGTATAAACTGCCGCTCATAGGCCGTCATCATGATGCCGACGATCCCGAAGCCGGCGCCGGCGACGGCGCGCCACAGGATCACGCTCTTCACCATTCCCGCAAAGAGCGCGACGCCCGCCGCGCTGACGAAGAAACAGCCGTAGCCGAAACGTATCAGGCTGCGGCCTCCGAAGCGCTGTTCCGCTATCGGGATAAAGGGGCGCAGCGAGAAAGAGACCCCGTAGCACACCCCCATGACTACGCCGCCTAGCTCTCCCGCGGAGATTCCGATTCCCGCGAGGTAGGGAAGCATGAAGTAATAGCCGCTCTCAAGCGCGGTGCTGATAAAGGTGATACAGAAAAACAGCAGTATATAACCCCACGCCGAGGCTGGGATGCTGGGATTATCTCTTGTCGGTGAGACGTACTTCGGCATAAATATCCCTCCGCGGAAATCAATCTTACGATTAACAAGGATACAGGGAGATTGTAACGTTACAGGGTAATTAATGCCACAGTAAAGTTTTATTTTGTTTGAATAAAACGGGCTCCGCTCTCCCGCCGTAGCGGGAGAGCGGAGCCTGTCTGCTAAATCGACGTCGTACCTTATACCTTATTATTTATCAAGCATTTCCAGAATGCCGTCGCTGTAAGCCTTGGTGCGCAGAAATCCCTCTTCGTAGCACTCCTTCACCATGGCCTTGAAGGCGTTCTGCTCGAGGTTGTATAGCTGGCGCACGGAGATGCCGCCGGGGGTGCTGGTCTCCGCGAGCAGTCCGCTGATGTTGTCGATATTGTTCTCCCACACCTTGAGGCAGCCCTCTACGGTACCGAAGGCCATCTTAGCCGCCGTCTTGTGGTCGATGCCTAGCAGCAGCGCCGACTCGACGATGCCCTGGAAAAAGGCGTAAACGGGCGCTGGGCCGGTGAGCGAGGTTATCGCGTTGATCTTATCCTCACCGAGGGCGAGACAGGTGCCCATCGCGCCGAAGATCTTCATCAGATCGGCCCTCTGGGACTCACTTACCTTGGAGTTGAAGGCGACGGCGATGACGCCGTGGCCGATCCTGCTCGGCGGGTTGGGCAGGGCGCGCGCCACCGCCGCGCCGGGAACGTTGTTTTCGTAAAGCGCCATGGGGATTCCGGAAGAGATGGAGACGATTGTCTTCCCCGTGAAGTCGTAACCGCCGAGAGTTTTCGCCATATCGATGGCGTTGTCGGAGCGCACGCACATAAAGACGTAGTCGGCGGCGGCAATCATATCTTTAGGCTCGCAGCAGACGGTGAGGCCGTATTTCCCGCTCATATATGCGAGGCGCTCCGCGCTCACGTCATAAAGGAAGATATCCGACGGCTTGGTGATGTTGCTCGCCGTTATCTTCTGGCTTAAAATCTCCGCGATCGCTCCTGAACCCATAAATCCTATCTTCATTTTCTACCACTCCTGTATTGTATTAGTTTTTTTATAGACTTTAGCGCTAACCGGTACGATAGCGGCAGTCGCCAGTAAGACGCCTCCGTAGATTATTCTGTACGCCAGCGCGGCGCTTCCGGTCATGCCGATAAAAAACTCCATAATCACCGGCGTCAGGAAAAAGAGGCCGGAATAGATCAGTCCGAAGACCACCGCGAGGCGGGTGACATATCTCCGGCCTCCGAGGTCCAGTATAAGACACATGAAGGCGGGATAGCCAAAGCCCATCCCGATGCCAAAGATAAAGCCGTATAGCATGAGCGCCGAGGGAGACGAGGCCGTAGTCATCATCAGCATCATCGCCGCCGTAATGGACGTCGCTCCCGCGGCGCAGATCTTGCGGGGCAGGAGGTCGATCAGTTTCCCGCAGAGAATGCGGAAGAGCAGCGCCGTGCCGGCCGAGACGCTGAAAAAGTATGAGGCAGCAAGTCCCAGCTCGCCGGAGAGTTGAACGAACGTAAGCTGTCCTGCGTCCGTCAGCGCGAAGAGGGCGGCCGAGGCCGCGAAGAGCGCGATCTGCGGATTACGGAGCAGTGAGATATATGAAAGCCGTGCGCCATCTTTTTCCCCCGCCACCTGGGACTCATCATTCCCGATCTTTGGCAGCTTGCGGACGGCGGCCGTTCCCGCAGCGATCAGCAGGGGAAAGAAGAAGATATAGCAGCGGTAGAACTCTCGTGTGATGAGAAACTCCATTACGGGGACGATCACCAGCGATGGGAGGTTGTAGGCCGTCGTTATCAGCGCGATGCTGCGGCCTCTGATCTTTTCGGGGATAAACCGCCGCTCGTAAGCGGTGAGAGAGACCCCGACCATACTCAGCCCGAGGCCGAATATCCCGCGCCAGGCGATAACGGAGCCCATTGCCCCCGAAAAGAGCGCCACCCCGGCGGCGCTGATGAAAAAGCAGGCGTAGCCTCCCCAGAGCATCTTGTCGTCGCCGAGGCGCTGCTCGAAGAGTGGGACGAGGGGGCGGGAGAAGAATGAGACGCCGTAGCATATCCCCATAGCTACGCCCCCGAGCGCGCCGAGGGAAATGCCTCGGCCCTCAAGATAGGGGAGCAGAAAATAATAGCCGCTCTCCATGGAGGCGCTGATAAAGGTGATAGAGAAAAATATGAGAATATAACCGAGTTCCGGGCTTAATATTTTCTTCGTCCCGTTCATCTCGCCATCTCTAATATCGCGTACGCCATCAGCCTCGTGCTTTCCATCAGGTTGGTGATCAAAAGCCTCTCGTTTGCTCCGTGCGCCCTGTCGTCCTCGTTTTCAAAGGTGGCCCCGTAGGGAACCATGTTGGGCATCCTCTTGGAGTATGTACCGCCGCACATACTGACGAGATAGGGCTCTTTACCGGTGGCGTTGTGATAGCCGCGCTGGAGGGTCTTTATCAGCGGATGCTCCGGGCTGTAGAAGAGCGGCGCCGCCTTCGCGAAGGGATCAAAGCTGCCGCCCGCCGCGGAGAAGGTCTGTTCCAGCGCAGCGCATACACTGTCGAAGGATATCGTCTCGGCTGGGATGTATATGCCGCAGGTGACGGTGATGGAATGCTTGTCGCCGCTGATTTTCGCCATATTCACGGTCAGCGCGCCGCAATGTGCGTGTGAGGCCCTTATGCCAAGCGAGCGGCCGTCCGCCTCCACGCCGATTTTGTCCGCGAGGAAACGCACGAATTTTCCGGCGCCGCCGCTGATTTCAGCGGCTTGGAGGAGGATCAGCAGTCTGCCGACGGCGTTTTCTCCAAGCTCGGGCAGTGTGGCGTGAGCCGCTTTCCCGTAAACGGTAATGGTAAGATGGTCGCTGGCGGCGGCTATTTTTGTTTTCCAGCCGTTCCTTTTAGCCGCGGCGGCAACGGCGCTTGCGGTTCTTTCAAGTGCCTGTATCTCTCCCCTGAGCACGGCCTCCGCTCTCGCGGGGACCGAGCCGACACTTTCACCGCCGGCTATCTTTTCCAAAGAAAGTCCTTCCTCTGAAGTTGTTTCAAATACCGCCGTGGAGGTAAATTTTATCGTTCCCTTTTCCGTATTGACTACCGGATAGGCTCCGTCAGGGGTAAAGGCGTAGAGCGGCGGCCGTTCACTTTTAAGATAAGCCTCCACGTCGCGCATTTTGCCGCTCTCTTCGTCCATGCCGAAGATTATCCGCACTCTCTTCGAAAGCGGGATACCGAGGTCTGCCACCGCCTTCAAGGCGTAGAGAGAGCTGAAAAGCGGTCCCTTATCGTCCTGCGTGCCGCGTCCGAGAATGGCCCCGTTTTTAACGCATCCGCAGAACGGCTCGAAATCCCAGCCCTCGCCGGGAGCCACCACGTCAAGGTGTCCCATGACGGCCACCGTCTCTTCTCCGTCGCCGTAATCGGCCCAGCATATTTTACCGTCCAGATCCGTAACTTTGAAATCCAGCTGTCTGGCGCAGGCCATCGCGTGGTCGGCGGCGCGGGCTATCTCCATGCCGTAGGGAAAACCGCTGGCGTCCTCCGCGCAGAGGCTGGGAATGCGTACACTTTCACATACGCTCTGCACCAGCCGCGGAAGATATGATTTTACGATCCTGTCGAGCCTCTCGTTCATTGCAGAAGCCTAGAGAAAATCGCAGATGTATTCTGAAATTTCGCCACAGCGGACTTTAAATACGGTATTTGCCGGCACGTCATAGCAGCCGCCGGTCTCCACCAGCCGCCAGTCTTTGTCTCCCGGAAATAAAACTTCGACCGCGCCGCCCGTCATTATCACCTTCTCCGGACCGTCCGAATGGAACTCAAACTCCCCGGGGAGATATACGCCAAGAGTCTGCGTCTTTCCGTCTGGATAGCGAAGAGTGCGGCTCTGCACCTTGCCGTCGCAGTAGATATTTACCTTTACCTTGACATCGACTGAATTTATGAATTCTGACATCACATATCCTCCTGTTCTCTTGATTAATGGGGAAGAGCGCCGCGCTCCTCCCCATAGCAGCTACTGTTAGACTTTTTAGTTTTCGTCGGCAGCCTTAGCGCCGGACTTAGCAGCCGCCTTGGCCGCCAGTCTCGCCGCCTTTTCAGGGTTCAGATAATCCGTCTCAAATTCCTTGACCAGCTTGAATATTACTGGCGAGAGCAGTGTCAGGGCGATGACGTTTACATAGACCGGCAGGGCCGACTGTATATCAAGCATCATCCATACGACTGAGGGGACGGTCCCGTGATAGAAGAAGAACATCGAGACGCAGAGGGGAACCATCGGCCCCGTGTAGCGTACAAACCTCACATATTTCATGCGCTCCTCGTGGGGCTTATTCTGAACACAGTAGACGATGAGCGATTCCAGATATGAGAACCAGCCCGTTGTCGTGGTGAGGGAGAAGATTATCATAAAGAACGCCAGCATGTGCGGGGCATATCCGCCGAAGGCTATCCCCAGCGCTTCGCCGACCGAACCGGCGCCGCCGCGTCCTGTCTGCCACGCGCCGGTGATGATGACCATCAAGCCGGTGATGGTGCAGACGACCATCGTATCCATGAAGACCTCCATCGCGCCCCACAGTCCCTGGCGTCCCGGATGGTCGACGTTGACGGCCGCGTGGATGATCGGCGAGCTGCCCCAGCCGGCCTCGTTGCTGTATACGCTTCTTGCCACGCCGACCTGAACGACCTTCATCACCGTAACTCCGGCAAAGCCTCCGACCGCCGCGTAGGGCTGGAAGGCATAATAGAATATCGATTTGATACCGGCGATCGCAGCCGGCAGGTCCTTAATTATTATCAGCAGTCCAGCGGCCAGATAGCAGATCACCATCGCAGGTACGGCGCGTTCCGCGAATTTTACGATACGCGGGATACCGCCGAGTACGATCACATAGCAAATCCCAGTATAGAATATCGCGCAAAATATGGCGGTCGTTCCCGAAAGTTTGAAGGCGCTTTGCAGGGCTTCAACGATCGTGTACGGTCCGGGCGCGAAATAGAAGGCGCCGATCATCATCACGGTGAAGATGAGGGATAGTATCTTGCACCACTTCCAGCCTTTACCCTCCACAAGTCCCTTTTGGATATAATACGCCGCGCTTCCGTACGATGAACCGTCCTCATAGCGCTGCTTATAATGCTGAGTAAGGACGATCTCGCTCATCTTGGTGACCATTCCCACCAACGCCGCCATCCACATCCAGAAGAGCGCTCCCGGTCCGCCGATGGCGATCGCGCTTGCCACGCCGGCGATATTGCCGTTGCCTACGGTGCCGCCCAGCGCCGTGGCAAAGGCGCCAAAGGAAGAAACCTTGCTTTCTCTGACTTTTTTGTTCTTACGGAAGAGACCTCCCAGGGTATTATAGAAGATATCCCCAAAACGGCGGAACTGGAAAAAACCCGTTCCGATAGTGAGGAACAGCCCGAGAAGAAGAAACATTATTGCGAAATATTTGTTCCAGAGTACGGTCCACGCGACATATTCGAGCGCCGCTTCCACCTGTTTTGCTATCGTTGCATCCATGCCGGTACCTCCGTGATTTGTATAATCGATAAATAAGTGTTATTATTGTTTGACTAAGGTGCTTAAAAGCAGTAGGATGTTGTTTTTTCGTTGTGCTGACGCTTCACGCGTCGCTTGTTACGTAAACAGGCAGGAAGGGACAACTTCCTGCCTGCATTTATTCCAGATAAACTTATTTTTCCCAGAGTTTTACGTTCTTTTCTACCTCTACTTTTTCTTTGTAGAAGATGCCGCGCTTTGCCTGTTCGGCCATGACCCAGTTATAGAAGTCGTCGTCCTTGGCGAGTTTTTCCGCGGCGAGCATTCCCTTGCCGGTGAGTTTCCCGTCGACCATCGCGCGCGCGAAGATGCCGCAGGTGCAGGCGGTAGTCCAGGCCATCGAAGTGTAGCCCGTTTCGGGGATTTCCTTCTGGGCGATCTCCCAAGTGTACGTCACACGGTCATCGCCTTTGATGCCCTTGACGACGATCTTCAAGACGGACATGTCGACCTCTCCCGGCTGTCTCTGATATTTCTTTGAGAAGATGTCGATAAGAATGTCGCGTGGGACCTGTTTGACCTTGCCGAGCATTCTCTCTTCCTTGTCGAAGAGGTCAAGGTCGTTGAGCAGGCGCATCTGCGCCGCAAGGCCGGGCCAGCGGACGGTGTAGGCCGCCATCTCGGGTACGTCCTTGAAGCTGCGGAAGAGCCCGCCGAGTCCGTTGCTTGTGAAGCATTCGAGATTTTTGAATTCCTCTATCTCAAAGTCCATTACCTCGCTGAGAGCGGGGATGACCATCTCTTTACCGCCGCGGACGACCGTCGTCGGCTGGTTGAACTGGTTGAGATTGTCGGAGATCGACCAGGTAGTGAAATAGTTGAAGGGAGGACGGGGATTCACGGGGAGGCCGCCGCCGACGTAGACGTACATCTCTTCGCACTTATCGAGCTTGTAATAGCCGCGCCCGCCGAAGAAGTTGCTCATGCCGGGCTCAAAGCCGATCATTGAGATGCCGAGCCCGCCGGTCTCCTGGCCGATTTTGTCATAGGGTTCGTCTGAACGGCCGTGCATGCTGGAAACATTGGAGATCTTTTTACCGAGCTCCATCGCAATCTGAGTTACCAGATAGCCGACAGTCCCTGGCATTGCCGCGGTGATGATGTCACAGTCAGCCGAAAGCTTTGCGATCAGATCCTTATCGGTAGCGGAGCCTTTGACTGTTTCGACACTTGGATAGAGACGCTTGGTCTCGGCAAGGTTTTCCTCGCTCATGTCCAGCACGACAAAATCAAAATCGCTGATCATGTCGTGAACTATGCAGCGGCCTACCATTCCCGCGCCGATCTGTAGAGCTTTTTTCTTTGTTGCCATCTTTGTTCCTCCTATTGATATGAATTTATTTTGCTGACAATAAGAAATTAATGGATACGATGTATACTTGAAAACAAATTCTGGCACTACCATAGGTTCATCCAACGATCTGATGTGAATATATCATGTCTTTTGTATATCGTCAAGCATTGATTTTGTTTGTACTGATGCGTCGTGATAGCGTTACAATATGTGATAATCGCATGAAATACCACTATAAATCAGTGCCCAGGCGAAAATACGATCACGTAGGGTGGGATCTATCGAAATAAATAGAAACTGCTGATAATTCATGTAAACAGTACGGCGATTTTATTGACAGGAGTCGATTTATCGTAAATGAAGCGGCTGTCAGGGCAGTCATTTTTAGCATCCATTTCTGCAGCCACGGATCAGTAATGGAGGCCTATCCGATTGATGCGTGAGTTTTCCATAATGTTTATTGCAGAAGTTTGCGCTGCCCTGCGGACATATGCAAAGCGGCGCCGATTTTAGCCTGTAAGGCTGGATAAGGGTAAAAGGCGCGGGGACCGCGCATATGTTAATAATCAGCGGTCCTTGCCTCATCATTTTAATTCCGATATATTGATATTACTGTACCATTTCCGCGTCCCAGAATTTATATTCCCCGACCTTGTTCATCCATACGTCGCGTACCTTGTCCTGATTGACGAGGTAACAGAAGTTGCCATAATAGAGCGGCGATACGGGTGTCGCGTCCATGAGTATCTTTTCCGCGTTCTTGAGATGCCCGTTACGCGTGGTACCCGATGTTTTCTGCGCCATCAAAATTTCCTGTTCAAAGGCCTTATGTTCCGGATTGAGGACCGTGTCGTTGGGAGCCACTTTTGACTTTTTCCATCTCCACTGGCATTCATTCCAGCTGCTGTCTGTCGCGTAGGCATCGAAGAAGGTCATCGGATCAGCATAATCGCCGGTCCAGTTGCCGCCGCTGATTATGAAATCCCCTCTTTTTCTCTTGTCGACGAGCACCTGCCATTCCATATTGTCAAGCTCAACTTTAACGTTAAGGTTGTTTTTCAGCATCTCCTGGATAGCCTCGGACATCTTTTTAAGAGATTCTCTCGTTACGTAGGTATAGGTTACCTTCGGGAAGCCCTTTCCATTGGGATATCCGGCCTCTGCCAATAATTTTTGCGCCTCTTCCACGCGCGCGGCATTGGGGTCGATACCGTACTCTGTGGTCGGCTTGCCGTTCTTGTCGAGAGTTCTGAAGCTTTCGCCTGTCGAGAGTGAAAGTACTGGAGGGACGATGCCTGTCGCAGGAGTCTCTCCGCCTTTGAGAGCGGATTCGCAGATCGCCTTTCTGTTGAGCGCGAGCGCGAAGGCTTTTCTGACACGCACGTCGTTGAATGGAGGTTTGTCGACGTTGAAGATGATGTATGCGGTCTGCATTCTCGGTGTGAATACCAGATTAGGTTCTTCGGCGATGAGTCTTGGAATCTCTGCCGGCGGTATTTCCGGATTTACATGGATATCTCCCGCGTTGAACGCGTTAAGTGCGGTTGTTTGGTCGGAGACGAATACCATTTTTACCTTATCAATCTTCACATTCTTGCTGTCATAATACTGGGGATTTTTGGCAATCGTGAGGTTGTCGCCGATTTTATAGGATTCCAGAACGAACGGTCCGTTCGAGATACAGGTCTTGGGGTTCTTTTCCCACCCGTCGCCATATTTTTCCACGATGTCCTTTCTTACGGGCATGAAGGAGAAGAATGTCGTCAGGTTGAGGAAATAGGGCACCTTCGATTCCAGAACGACCTGAAATGTCTTATCATCCAGGGCCTTGACGCCGACTTCGCTTGCCTTTACCTTTCCGTCAAAGAATGCCTTCGCGTTTTTTATATACGAGGTACCCATATACGAATACTCTGAACCGGCTTTGGGGTCAAGGAGTCTCAGCCACGCGTACTCAAAGTCTTTAGCGGTGACGGGTTTCCCGTCAGACCATGTGATATTCGGCTTCAGATAAAAGGTATAGGTAAGTCCGTCCGGAGATATCGTATATTTCTCCGCCTGTCCGGGGGCCAGCTTGCCGTCTTTTGTATCTTTCATCAGTCCCTCGAAGATGTTGCCTATGACGAAACTCCCTCCAGAATCATCGATCGAGGGGTCCCAAGCTTTGATTTCCTTACCGTGGTTGAATACCAACACCTTCGGCGCCGCGTATGCAACGGCCGCCTGTGAGAAGAAAGCTGTGAATACAAGTACGATGGCTGCTATCAATTCAAATCTCTTTTTTGTCAACATGTGGATGCTCCTTTCGGCTAACTCAGGCAATGCCCGTGTTCCGGCATCAAATGGTCAAACATCTTTCTCTCTGCGTCTCTGTTTTTTGTGTCTCTTGCACGGCATTTCTCCCCTCTGTTTTCATTATTAAAGGAGGTGGCAGGCTGCATAGTGTTCCGAGCCGAGGTTTCTTAATTCTGGAGTCACCTCGGAGCAAACTTTTTTGGCGTAGCGGCAGCGTGTGCGAAACCGGCATCCTGACGGCGGATTGAGCGGACTTGGCACCTCGCCCTCAAGGATGATGTTTTTTTTCTCCGCCCGAGGATTGGGAATGGGGATCGAGGAGAGCAGAGCTATGGTGTATGGGTGCTGCGGGTTGTTGTATAGCTCGTCAGCGGTAGTTACCTCCATGAGGCTTCCAAGGTACATTACACCGACGCGGTTTGAGATATGCCGTACCATGGAGAGGTCGTGCGCGATGAAAAGATAGGTGAGGCCGATCTCCCGCTGCAGATCTTCCATCATATTCACGATCTGTGCCTGCACGGAAACATCGAGCGCCGATATCGGTTCGTCGCATATTATGAGTTCCGGCATTACCGACAGCGCTCTGGCGATCCCTATCCGCTGCCGCTGCCCGCCGGAAAATTCATGCGGATATCTGTTGGCGTGGTTTTTGCGCAGGCCGACCCTTTTGAGCAGCTCAAATATCCTTTCCTGACGTTCTTTACCTGAGGCGAGCTTATGGATGTCAAGCGGTTCGCCAATGATGTCGGCGACGGTCATTCGGGGGTTGAGCGAGGCGTAAGGGTCCTGGAATATCATCTGGATCTTCTTGCGGTAGGGCATAAAGGTTTTGGGAGAGAGCCTGGCGACGTCAATGCCGTCATAGTATATCTCGCCCGCCGTCGGTTCGTAGAGGCGCATGACGGTTCTGCCAACGGTGGTTTTTCCGCAGCCGGATTCTCCGACAAGACCCAGCGTCTCTCCCTTTCGGATGTAAAAGCTGACGTTGTCGACGGCCTTTATCTCTTGTACCTTTTTTGAGATCAGCCCTTCGTCTTTATAGAAATATTTTTTTAGGTTTCTAACGTCAAGAAGGATATTATCGTTCAACTGAACTAATGCCTCCTTTCATCTCGTTATAGCGGTCGCAGCACGGCGCATGTTTGTCAAGCAGCCAGCAGGCCGCTTTGTGTCCCTCTCCAACTTGATAGTATCCCGGGCGGTGGCTGGTGCATATATTCATGGAAAAACTGCATCTTGGTGAGAATGGACAGCCTTGAGGCGGATTCAGGAGGTCCGGCGGCGTCCCCGGTATTGGAATGAGTCTGTGGCGCGCGCCGGTGGCCACATTTGGTATCGACCTCAGCAGTCCCATCGTATACGGATGCGCGGGGTTAAAAAATACGTCGTCGGTTTTCCCCTCCTCCATGACCAAACCCGCGTACATGACGTCTATTCGGGTGCAGATATCCGCCACTACGCCGAGGTCGTGTGTGATCAGGATGGTAGAGGTTCCGGTATTTTGTCCAAGCTCCTTTATGAGCCGGATGATCTGTGCCTGTATCGTCACGTCAAGCGCCGTCGTAGGTTCGTCGGCGATAAGAAGCTCCGGACGGCAGGAGAGCGCCATCGCTATCATTGCCCGCTGCCGCATCCCACCTGAAAACTCATGCGGATAGCAGGCGGCACGCCTTTTGGAATCTGGGATGCCGACCATCTCCAGCATTTCGACGGCCTTTTCCGCGGCCTCCTTTTTTGTGAGGCGCTGATGCTGCAGCAGGGCCTCTTCGATCTGAAAGCCGACCCGCAGCACCGGATTCAACGAGGTCATGGGGTCTTGAAAGATCATCGCAATATTATTTCCGCGTATCTTTGTCATCTCATGCTCTGTTTTTTTCAGAAGATCTTCTCCTTTGAAGAGAATCTCTCCGTCTACGACCCTTCCGGGGTGCAGCAGCAGACGCATTATGGAAAGAGAGGTGACGCTTTTGCCGCTGCCTGACTCTCCGACGATACCTAGAGTCTCCCCGCTCTCTATATGAATGTCGATGCCCCGTATCGCCTTTACTTCGCCGAGATGAGTAAAGAAAGAGGTATGCAGATTGCGTATTTCAAGTACGTTTTTATTTTCAGCCATGTCTACAGCCTACTTTCTCAGCTTGGGGTCAAGCGCGTCTCTCAGTCCGTCGCCAAGCAGATTGAATGTGAGTATCGTAAGAGAGATTGCCGCCGCGGGGAATAGCAGCTGCTGCGGATAGGTGTACAGCCCCTCAAGAGCGTCGTTGCAAAGCGTTCCCCATGAGGCGATGGGAGCGGAGACGCCGAGTCCGACAAAACTCAGAAAAGCCTCGGTAAAAATCGCGTTGGGGATCATCATGGTTATGGTAACCATGATCGGCCCCATTATGTTTGGAAGCAGGTGGCGCAGAAGTATATACCTGGTCGGAGCGCCCAGTGATTTGGCCGCGAGGACGAACTCCTGCTTCTTCAGAGAAAGCACCTCTCCGCGTACCAGCCTTGCCATGCTTACCCAGTAGGTAAGTCCTATTGTCAGAATTATAGTGAAGAGTCCGCCGCTGTCGAAGAGGACGCGAAGCAGTATAACGTAGAGCAGAGTCGGTATCGTATTTATTATATCGACGACTCTCATCATCGCGTCATCTACCTTACCGCCGCAATAGCCGGAGACGCCGCCAAACAATACGCCTATAATGAAGCATACGATAGCCGTTGCAAAGCCGACTGCGAGCGATATGCGCGCGCCGTATACTATCCTGATGAAAATGTCTCTGCCGAGCGCGTCATTGCCAAAGATATGGCTCTTATTCCAAACGCGGAGCGAGGGCTCTACCTCTTTACCGTCCACAGTGACGATATATCTCTTCATGTTTTCAAATTTGTGTTCCTCCGCGGGTAAATCGACCTTTTCTCCGCGTTCGGCGGCCCTTCTCAACGAATAGAGTTTTTTCTTTGCGGCAAAGTATTGGCTGTAATCCACCTTAATATCCTTACCGTCGAGCACGAAGTTTTTCTGACGCGTCATGAGATTGTCGCCGGTGTTTTCCGCCATCTTTCCAAGCGTCCCGTCACGCGCCACCTGAAGGACATTGTAATCGTTCGTGATATAAAACGAGGCGCCCGTCCCGTCTATCTCATAGAGTTCGAGCCTGCAGGGAACGTTAGAGTATTCCAGGTTCTGGTCTGAATAGGTATACCTCCAAAAATATGGCAGGAATACCGCTGCGGCTGTCATGAGCACTATAAAGACTAGAGAGAACATCGCCGTCTTATTCTCTCGAAATCTTCTCCAGACATCCTGATAGAAAGTAAGGCTTTTGCGCTTGATATCCTCTGATTTTGTAAAGTCGTGCTCGGTTTCTTTCCACAGCTCTGTGTGGTTAAGATCAAGCCGTTCGTCTATATTTGCCATTGCAAGCCCTCCTCAGTCGAATTTGATCCTGGGGTCGATAAGAACGTAAAGGATATCGACCAGCAGAACCATCAGAACGAGGAGTACACCGTAAAATACAGTTACTCCAAGTATCAGAGAATAGTCGCGGTTAAGGATACTTGTTGTGAACAGACAGCCTATACCGGGTATGCCGAAGACCTTTTCGACGACGAACGAGCCGGTGACGATGCTTGCTACGCAGGGTCCCATATAAGTGGCTACCGGAATCAGCGCGTTGCGCAGCGCATGACGTGTCATTACGACAAAGCTCGTAAGTCCCTTCGCCTTAGCGGTGCGGATATAATCCTGCTGGAGCACTTCAAGCATCGAGGTGCGCGTGAGACGGGTTATGAAGGCAATCGAAAACGCGCCTATCGCAAAAGCCGGACCGATGTAATCCCTGAAGTTCTCCGCTCCGTAGGAGGGGACGATACCCAGTTTTTTATTGAAGACATAAAGATATATCGTCGCAACGACAAAACTTGGTATTGTCGTCCCCAGCGTCGCGAGCAGCATCAAGACTCTGTCCGATAGTCTGTTATGTCTGAGCGCCGCGTAGACTCCGAAAAATATACCGAAGCCGAGTATGAAGGCGACGGCAAGCAGCCCGATCTTTGCCGAGTATGGAAAGCCGCTCTCAATGATGGCGCGGGTAGTTACTCCTCTTTTATGATAAGAGACACCGAAATCTCCCTTGACGAAGTTGAACAGATATGTGAGATACTGAACTCCTAACGGCTTGTCAAGTCCGTACTTCGCCTCAAGCGCCGCCCGTGTCTCATCCGGCAGCCCGCGTGCGCTGGTAAAGGGACTTCCAGGCAGATTATGCATTATCAGAAATGTAATCGTAATAACGAACCAAATAGTAAGAACTGCGGATACAATGCGTTTTAGAGTATATTTCAGCATTTCTGCACATCCTTTGTTTTAACAGTATCGAATGTTCTTTGGGTACAGGGAGGCTGTTCCACTATATATGGAAAAGCCTTCTTCTTTCGCCATTCCTGAACATCTTCCATCTCCGCCGACAGAGATTTCACGGAGCTACTACAAAGAATACGTTAAATACGAGGTATACATTGAAATTCTGGTAATACCACTGGTACTTCTATGGATTAAGGTAAATATATCATGTATAAATATTCGCGTCAAGTAAATAAAAGTAAGGACTTATTGATAAAAAGGTGCAAATAAATTAATCATAGCCAAGAACTTTTGTAAAAAATCGTAAAAGCGTAAGAAAAAACCCAAATACCTTAAAGACGGCTGTAAAAAGCAGGTTTGTTTGCCGGAGAGTTGAGATATTATTTTCATAGATAGTTTGGCATGTAAGGTGCAGCTTTATGAAAGGAGCGGCATGATCATTTTATGGATCATGCCGCCATTGCCGGTTTTAGACCTTTGAACGTTTATCCAGTATATTAATTTTTCAGGTTCCAATACGGGTAGGGTATGTCGGTGATCAATTCAGGATGTTTCCTGCGCATCACCTCAGCGGTTTCAAGCAGATGCATCTTTAGCGTATCACCGGCATCGTTGGCGTTGTTTTCTTCAATAGCTTTAATAATTGCCCCATGGCGTGATTTGATGAGATCGATCCAGCCCTTTTCCATCAGCATATCAGGATGGACGAGGATGTTGTTGCGTTCAACAAGGCTGTTGATGCTTTCATTTAACCTTGAAAGGATCGGGTTGTGCGCGGATTCTGTCACCAGATGGTGCAACAGCGCCTCCCATTTCCCGTTCTGCGCCTGTTCCTTCGGCGTTATGTAGGGACAGGAGACAAAATTTTCATAACACTCGCGTAGTTTTCTGATGTCGTTCTCTGTTCGGCGCATCGCGGCGATCCTTGCTGCCGGCACTTCGATGATGAGACGCACCTCAAGCTGATATGAGACGAAATCAGCTGGGAGCATCTGCAAACTTTTCAGAGAGTCGAGCATCCCAAAGTTATCCAGGCTTTTTATAAATATACCCTGTCGTTCACGTACCTCAAGCGAACCTTCGGCCACCATTGAGATTACGGCCTCACGCAGGACGTTCCTGCTGACGTCGAGCATCTGAGCCAGTTCCCGTTCGGAGGGCAGCTTATCCCCCTCGTTGAAAGATCCCGATGATACCAGCTCTCGCAGTTTTTCCTGGACTATTTTTTTCTTGCTCTCCTTTTTCTCAAGAGGCATGCCGATTTTCATGAGATTTCCTCCAACGCGAAAGTTTTTTCATTAGTATTAGCGTTAATATAGCAAAGATCTCCAAAGAGAATAACACTAAGTAGTATAATACCAAATAACGGACCAGAGGCAATACCAGAAAATTTTGTGATTGGAGAATAATGATGGATCATCGCGGCAGGAGCCTTCTTGAGATACATGTTGCTGTCCTACTTTTTGGTCTGACCGGCCTCTTCGGCAAGTCCGTGGATATTCCGGCGAGATATATCGTACTGGGGCGCGTCTTTTTTGCCTCTTTGTCTATGGGGATCTATTTTCTCATTAAACGAAAGGACATCCGTTTAACATGTGGGGCCGATTATACCGCCATCTCCCTCCTTGGCGCGCTGCTGGCCTTTCACTGGACGGCCTTTTATACTTCGGTGCAGGTGTCGACGGTGGCGATCGCGCTGCTCACCTTTTCCGCCTATCCGATATTCGTCACCTTTCTTGAGCCGCTGATGTTCCGCGAGAGGCTGAAGAAGATCGACGTACTCTTCGCCTTTGTGATGTTCATGGGGGTGCTCCTCATCGTGCCCGAGTTCAACATAAAAAACAATCTGACTATCGGTCTGCTGTGGGGCATGGCGGGCAGCGTCAGCTTCGCGGTTATGTCTCTGCTGAACCGCCGTTTTGCCTCCAGTTACGACGGCAGCATGATCGCCTTTTACGAACAGGGGGTCGCGGCGCTGGTGCTGCTGCCGATGCTTCTCTTTTACCGTCCGGCGGTATCCGCGAAGGATTGGGGGCTTCTCATTCTGCTTGGCGTTCTATTTACTGGCGTCGCTCATTCGCTCTTTATCGGCGGAATGAAGCACGTGCGCGCGCAGACCGCGGGGATTATCGCGAGCCTTGAGTCGGTCTACGGCATAATTTCCGCGGCTCTGATCCTTGGCGAGATCCCCTCGCTGCGCGAGCTTGTCGGCGGCGCCGTCATACTCGGGACGGCGGCCTATTCCACTTTGAGGTCGTCAAAAGAGGGCTAGGCTATACCTGCCTTTCGTTCACTTATACCCGCTTATAAAATAGAACAAATATCCGATCTCTTCTTGACAATTACCCTGATTGTACTATAATTTTTATATAAAGTTCTGGTTGGTCCTCTGGTAATACCAATAAATAAAAACAGGTGATCTGATGTCGGTCAAGGGGATGATTTTCAACATAGCGCACTACGCGGTACACGACGGACCGGGGATACGCACGACGGTGTTCCTCAAAGGGTGTCCCGCGCGCTGTCTATGGTGCTGCAGTCCCCAGTCACAGAGCTTTGCGGCGGAACGCTCTCTGTCCGGCGCTAGGATATTTGGCCGGGAGCTCACGGCGGAGGAGCTCTTTGCCGAGGTGCGGCGCGACGCGCCCTTTTGGCGGCGTTCGGGCGGAGGGGTCACCCTTTCCGGCGGCGAGGTGATGGCCCAGCCTGATTTTGCCGCGGTCTTTCTTGACCTCTGCCGCGCCCATAATGTCCACACGGCGATCGAGAGCTGCCTGTTCGCCTCTTTGGAGACGGCGACGCGTATCGCGGAGAGGACGGACTTTATACAGTTTGATCTCAAGGCGATGGAGCCGTCGCTGCACAGGCGTCTCACCTTGCTGGGAAACGAAAATATTCTTGAAAACGCCGCGGCGCTCCTGCGGAGCGACAAACCCGTACTCGTGCGTTTTCCGCTGATACCGGGTCTCAATGATACGGAGGAAAATCTCCGCGCGACGGGCCTCTTTCTTGAAGGGGCGCGGGCGGGAGTATCCCTTGAGATATTACGCTATCACCGTATGGGAGTCGGCCTGTACGAGGAGCTTGGACGGCGCTATCCGCTGCCGGATGTCGAGCCTCCCACCGATTATGAATACGCCAGAGCAAAGGAAATTTTAAGCGATTATAAAATCAGGGTTTTATAGAAAAGGGAAGGATGAGCTGTAATGATTAGGGAAGAGGCCGCGAAACGAATAGCGGGAATGAAGGAACGCATGATCACAAATTGCCCTACGGAGCTTTTGCCGGAGCGGGCGCTGCTGGTCACCGAAGCATATAAACTCTACGCCGCGGAGCCGCCGGTGCTGAAACGGGCATACGCGCTGCGTCATATTCTGGAGAACATGACGCTTTTCATTGACGACGAAGAGCTCTTTGTCGGTCATAACTCGCCGAAGCCGCGTTCTCCTATCGCCTGTCCCGAGCTTGGCGCGCGCTGGATACTGGCCGACCTCGATAATTTTGCGACACGCCCCGCCGATTCGATCGGGATTACGGATGAGAATAAAAAGATTCTGCGCGAATGTCTTGAAGGCTGGCAGGAGGCCTCGCTTGACTCCGTGACCGCGGGCCTTGTCTCGGCGGAGGCCAGATCGGCGATAGCGGAGGCGATGATCACCGTCGGTGCGCAGGGGACGGCTCACGGCAATATCGCGGTGAATAACAAGAAGCTGCTGGAAAAGGGGCTTCGCGGCATTATCGATGAGATAGAGGCGAAACTGGCCTCATTTAAGCCGCGGTGTGCCGCCGACGGCAATAAGATCGACTTCTGGCGGGCAGCGAAGCTCTCGTGCGAGGCGGTGATCGCCTTTGCGCACCGTTATGCGGACGAAGCCCGGAGGCTGGCCGCGGAGTGTTCCGACCCGAAGCGCCGTGAGGAGTTGTACGAGATCGCGGCGGTGCTCAAGAGGGTGCCGGAGTTTCCCGCCGCGAACTTCCGCGAGGCGCTGCAGTCTGTCTGGCTGATCTATGTGGTCACGCAGATCGAGGCCGACCCGCACGCGATGCTGCTTGGGCGCTTCGACCAATATATGTATCCCTACTATAAAAAGGACGTCGAAGCGGGACGGCTGACCGACGATGAGGCCGTAGAGCTGCTGGCACATATCTGGATCAAGTGCACGGCGATCATCAAACTGATGGATTCGGTGACGACGCGGACCTTTGCCGGTTTCCCGCTCTTCCAGAATATAACTCTCGGCGGGCAGGGGCCGCGCGGTGAGGACGCCTGCAACGAGCTGACGGGGCTGATCATGGAGGCCGCCGCGGCCGCGCGGGTGCCGCAGCCGTCGCTTTCGTTCCGCTACCATAATAAGGTCGATCCCGACGCGCTGCTCAAAGCCTGTGAGACGATCAAGCTCGGGCTTGGTTATCCAGCCGTAATGAACGACAACTGCATCATTCCCAAGCATCTGATACGCGGCGCTACGCTCGAGGAGGCGCGGGGCTACTGCATGAACTGCGTGGAGTCCGACATCGAGGGGGCCTGCGACTCGCGTTCCAACGGCGGCTATGTTAATCTGCCGAAGGCATTCCTGCTCGCGCTGAACGACGGCGCGGACCCGGCGACTGGGCGGCAGGCCGGGCCGCATACGGGAAAGCTGGCGGACTTTAAGAACTTTGACGAGCTTATGGGGGCCTTTGAATCTCAGGTAGCCTATTTTGTCGAGCTCATCGTCCGCGCCTACGACCTCATCGACGGCGCGCACGCCACGCACGCCCCGGAGCCGTTTACCTCGGCGCTGCTCGACGACTGCATTGAAACTGGGCTCACCCGCCAGGAGGGCGGCGTGCGCTATAACTTCTCCGGCATCTTCGGCGTCGGCCTCGCCTCGGCCGCCGACGCGATGTCCGCCGTGCGAAAGGTGATCTTCGACGATGGCAGCGCCTCGCCGGAGGCGCTGCTGGATGCGCTCGGAAATGATTTTTCCGGCGCGGCGGAGCTGAAAAAACTCTGCGAGGCGGCGCCGAAGTTCGGCAACGACGACGATTACGCCGACCTCCTCGCACGCGACGCCTCGCACATCTTCTGCAAAGAGGTGGTGCAGTATCCCTGCATGCGCGGCGGCTTCTACATACCAGAGCTACATTCCGTCTCCACGCACGTCTACTTTGGCGAACTGACGGGCGCCACGCCTGACGGACGCCCGGCGGCGACGCCGTTCTCCGACGGAGCCTCGCCGGTGGGCGGCCGCGACCGGAACGGTCCCACCGCCACCGTCTGTTCGATGAGCAAGATCGACCATATGGAGGTTTTGCAGGGCGTGCTCTATAATCAGAAATTCTCGCCCTCGGTGCTCTCCGCGCCCAATTCGGCGGCGCTGCTTGCCGACTATGTCCGCGCCTGGTGCGACCTCGGCGGACACCATATACAGTTCAACATCGTCTCCTCGGATGACCTGAAGGAGGCGCAGCAGCAGCCCGACGACTACCGCGATCTTATCGTCCGCGTCGCCGGCTACAGCGCCTACTTCGCGGAGCTCAACGAGAACACGCAGAATGAAATTATCGCCCGTACCGAATATGAAGAGATGAATTAAGGGGGAACGAAAGATGGAGAAACAGTATAACTATCTTGAACGAGTCAACAGGCTGAAAGAGAAGGTATTCGATACATATCCCGAAATAGACCTTGAGGACGCGAAGCTGCTGACACAGAGCTTCCTTGAGACCCAGGGTGAGGCTCTGGTCACGCGCAAAGCCAAGGCATTCCTCAAACAGTGCCAGGAAAAGAGCGTCAAGATCTGGGACGACGAGCTGATCGTCGGCAACGCGGGCAGCAAAATCCGCGGCGGCATCCTCTCCGCCGACGTCTGCTGGTCCGTCCTCGACCGCGAGCTCGAGACCATCAACACCCGCGAATACGATAAGTTCAGGCTGCTGCCTGAAGACAAAAAGGACTTCGAAGAGATCATCCGCCCCTACTGGAAGGGCCGTTCCAACTACGAAGAGTGGCTCGCGCGCATCCCCGCCGACGTGGCGGCGCTGCGCGACAACGGCGCTCTCTACATTGACAAAAAGGCTGTGCGCGGCTGGGGCGAAGTCACCGCCGGCTACGAATGGTTCATCAGCAACGGCGTCGAAGGTCTGCGCAAAAAGATACTCGCGCGCAAATCGGAGCTTGATGCGACAGTCCCCGGAGACTACGAGAAAGAGATATACCTTGATGCGCTGCTAATCGTCTGCGAGGGCATGGAGACCCTCGCGGAGCGCTACGCTATCGAGGCTGAACGCCTGGCGGCGCTGGAAGGCGACGGGCGGCGCAAAGCGGAGCTGCGCGAAATAGCGGCCGTCTGCCGTCAGGTCCCCGCCTATCCCGCGCGCACCTTCCGCGAGGCGATGCAGTCCTTCTACTTCTACCAGATATGCATCTTCATGGAACAAAACACCGCCGCCTACAACCCGGGGCGTATGGACCAGTACCTCTATCCCTACTACAAAGCCGACCTCGAGGCGGGACGCATCACCGCCGAAGAGGCGCAGGAGCTCTTCGACTGCCTCTGGGTCAAATTCTCCGAACCCTGCCTCTTCCAGGACGCCAAATCCGCGGAATACGCCTCCGGCTACCCGATGTTCCAGAACCTCTGCGCGGGCGGTGTGGACAGCATGGGGCGCGACGCGGTAAACGACCTCTCATACATGATAATCCAGGCGACTATGGATACCCAGCTTTACCAGCCCTCACTCTCCGTGCGCTACAACATGGCGAAAAACCCCAACTCCTTCCTGCGTAAAATAGTCGAGCTGATGGCGATGGGCACCGGTTTCCCCGCCTTCCACAACGACGAAGTCGGCATCCGCATGCTCATGAACAAGGGTATCCCCCTGCGCGAGGCGCTCAACTGGAACCCCGGCGGCTGCGTCGAGACCAACCTCGCGGGCAAAATACGCGGCTACTCGGCGCTCGCCGACATCAACCTCGGCAGCATTATGGAATTCGTCATGCTCAACGGCAAATGCCGCAAAAGCGGCAAACTCGCGGGAGCGCGGACGGGAGACCCCACGACCTTCACTGCCTTCGACGACTTCATGGCGGCAGTTAAAAACCAGCTCCATTACGTCATAAAAGTCGTCGTCAAGGCGAGCCACATCATCGACGACATCTGCATGGGCCGCCCCGTGCCGGCCCTCTCCGTCAGCTTTGAAGAATGCATCGAAAACGCCAAAGACTACGCCTGGGGCGGCGCCAAATACAACACCGGCAACGGCATAATCTGCATAGGCGTCTCTGACCTCATCAACAGCGTCGCCGCCGTCAAACACCTCGTCTACGACACAAAAAGCGTCACCATGAAACAGCTCCTCGCGGCCCTCGCCTCCGACTTCACGGACGCTCCGGAAATACTGAAAGCCTGCCAGGAGGCCCCCAAATACGGCAACGACGATCCCTACGTAGACGGCCTCGCTGCGGAACTCTTCTCCTACATCGCCGACGAGATAGAAAGCTACCGCAGCAAATTCGGCGTCATGACCCCCGGCATCCTGCCCGTCTCCGGCAACACCCCCTTCGGCGTGGAAGTGGGTGCCCTGCCCTCCGGCCGCCGCGCGGGAAAACCGCTCGCCGACGGCGTCAGCCCCAACGGCGGCACCGACGTCAACGGCCCGACCGCGGTACTCAAATCCGTCGCCAACATCCCGCATGACCGCTTCGTACAGGGCACGCTGCTCAACATGAAACTCGACCCGCAGATGGTCAACAACGAAAACGGCATCCGTCAGATCATGGCGCTGCTAAAAAGCCTCTGCACCCTCGGCGTCTACCACGTCCAATTCAACGTCGTCGATCAGAAAAAACTCCTTGAGGCCCAGGCCCATCCCGAAGAATACCGCAACCTGCTAGTGCGTGTCGCGGGCTACACCGCCTTCTTCGTAGAACTCGGCAAAGAGGTGCAGGACGACATCATTGCGCGCACCGTACAGAGCGAAAACGTCGTCTCCTGCGGCTGATATGGAAAACCGCGGCGAAACAATCGGCTCCGTCCTGCGCATAGAAAAAAGCTCCATCCACGACGGAGACGGCTTGAGGACCGTCCTCTTCCTCAAAGGCTGCCCGCTGCGCTGCCTCTGGTGCTCCACGCCGGAGTCGCAGCGCATGGCGCCCGAACGCGGCCTCTCGCGTGAAAAATGCCTACGCTGCGGGCGCTGCGTGGAACAATGCCCGCAGGGGGCGCTCTCCATGAGAGAGGACGGCATAAACTTTGAGCGGAGCAGATGCGCGGGCTGTCTCAAATGCGCCTCCGTATGCCCCTCATCGGCCGTCGTGCCCTACGGCAAAAAAATGACGGCGGCGGAGGCGGTGCGCGAAATCGCGAAAGACGAAATATTCTACTTCCACTCCGGAGGCGGACTCACCGTAAGCGGGGGAGAGCCCCTCGACCAGAGTGGCTTCGTCCGCGAAGTACTTGCCGGCTGCTGCGAGCGCGGTATCGACTGCGCCATCGAAAGCAGCTTCTTCGCGCCGTGGGAGAAAATAGAGCCGCTGCTGCCATATATCAGCCTGCTCCATGTGGACATAAAACATCCCGACGCGGAAAAACACAAAAAACTCATCGGCGTCGACAACGGCCTGATCCTCGAAAACATCAGAAGGGCCGACGGCGCGCCCCATAACTTCGGCCTTGTAATACGCACGCCGCTCATACCGGGGATAAACGACGGCGACGAAGATATCGTGAAACTCGCGGAGATCGTGAAGGGATTAAAAAGGCTACGTTTCATGGAATTTCTCGCCTACCACCGCCTGGGGACGGAGACCTACAAAAGGCTCGGCCTCGACTATCCGCTGGCTGAGATAAAGACGCCGGACGCCGCCTATATGCGGCACAAGGCGGCGGTTTTCAAAAAAGCCGCCGGCGTGACCGTGAAGATTAACGGCAGCATATTTGAATAAAAAAGAGGCCCGCCTAAGAGTGTAAAAGGCGGGTCTCTTTTTATGTCATATTTTAGCCTTGCGTTACTTTCTGTCCATCCGCAGCCTTTCGATGAAGCGCGCGATTCGCGCCATCGCCTCTTTTAGCTCCTCGATGGAATAGGCGTATGAGATTCTCACATATTTGTCGCCGCAGGCGCCGAAGGCCGAGCCGGGGACGACCGCGACATTCTCCGACTCCAGCAGCTTGGTGCAGAACTCCTCGGAGCCCATGCCGAACTCGGAGATGTCGGGGAATACATAGAAGGCGCCGAATGGTTCAAAGCAGGGCAGCCTCATCTCTCTGAAGGCCTCCATGAGGAAGCGGCGGCGCTGGTTATAAGACTCTACCATGGTGCAGATATCCTTGTCTCCATTCTTGAGCGCAGATATCGCGGCGTACTGGCTCATCGTAGGCGCGGACATGATGCCGAACTGGTGCACCTTCAGCATATATTCTATTATTCCCGCGGGGCCGCAGGCAAAGCCGAGACGCCAGCCCGTCATCGCGTATGACTTGGAGAATCCGTTGATGACGATCGTGCGCTCGAGCATCCCCGGAAGCGAGGCGATGCTCACATGACGGTCCCTGTATGAAAGCTCGCTGTATATCTCGTCGGAGATGACGAGCAGGTCGTGCTTGACGATGATCGGCACAAGTTTTTCAAGGTCCTCGCGCTCCATTATCGCCCCCGTCGGGTTGTTGGGGTAGGATATGAGCAGTGCCTTTGTCTTCGGCGTGATCGCCGCCTCAAGCTGTTCTGGCTGGAGGCGGAACTCCGTCTCCGCCGTCAGTTCTATCGGAACGGGAACGCCGTCGGATAGCAGAACGCAGGGTTCGTATGAGACGAAGCAGGGCTCCGGGTAGATCACCTCGTCGCCTGGGTTCAGGATCGCGCGCAGGGCGATGTCGATGGCCTCGCTGCCGCCGACCGTCAGCACTATCTCATGCTTGGGGTCGTACGTAAGTCCGTACTTGCGCTTCATGAAGCGCGCTATCTCCTCGCGGAGCTCGATAAGCCCCGAGTTGGAGGTATAGAAGGTGCGTCCCTTGTGCAGCGAGTAGATGCCCTCTTCGCGGATATGCCAGGGAGTGTCGAAATCCGGTTCTCCGACGCCGAGCGAGATGACGTCCGGTATCTCGTTGGCGATGTCGAAAAGGCGGCGTATGCCTGACGGCTTTATCTTCTTTATCTTGTTGCAGATGAAATCTCTCACGGCGTCACCACCATCCTCATATCTTTTTTCGGGGCCGTCAGCAGTATCCCGTGATCCTTATAACGCACGAGCACGATATGGGTCGCAGTGCTCTGCACCTCTTCGATGACCGCGAGGCGTGACGATACGAAGTTTGCGATCTCCTTCATAGTCGCCTTTTTGAGGATCACCGAGAAGTCGTAGCCGCCCGACATGAGGTAGAGGGACTCCACCTCGGGGTACTGGTATATCTTCTCGGCGATGCGGTCGAAGCCCTCGCCGCGCTGCGGCGTGACCTTGAGCTCGATCAAGGCCGAGATCTTTTCGTCGTCCGTTTTGTCCCAGTCGACAAGCGCGTGGTAGCCGCAGATGGTGCGCTCTTTTTCCATTATCTCGATCTCGTTTTTGACCTCCGGCACGTCCATGCCCAGCATAACGGCGATATCCTTCGCCGTATATCTGGCGTTTTTCTCAAGAAGCCGAAGTATCTCTTCCCTCTGCTTACTGTCCATACTGAAAATCCTCCGAAAAATAAATTTTATCTAAAAAAGGCGCGTTTGCCGGCGCTGTTTTTCTTTACCGTCTTACCACCGGCTAGCCAGTCCGGTAAAAAATTCTCACGCATAAGGAAGACTTTGTTTTTTGATCTCCAAACCGCGCAATATAAGAGATAATTTTGCGTCTTTTATTAAAAAGAGTCAAGCGCGAATTTTAAAAAACTTACGGCTCCGCCGTCAGCGCTGCGGGGAGCGCCGCGGCGGCGAATTTACCGTATAGTATCGCCCGTGTTGATCGGCGAAAAAATAGGCGGGAGAGGATGTCCTCTCCCGCCTCGATTTACTCTGGTTACATTATCGGGTAGGTTCCGGGGCCGAGCGGAATATTAAACATATACCACACTACGATCTGGATGCCGAATACCAGCAGATAGGCCAGAGAGTAGGGCATTGTGAGAGAGAGAACGGTCCCGATGCCGACGCTTTGTGTATTGCCCTTTGGACGGTATTGCTCCATGAGCCCGATGACGACGGGCAGATAATAGGAGAGCGGCGATATAATGTTCGTCGACGAGTCGCCGATACGATAGGCCATCTGTGTTAGGGCGGGGCTGAAGCCCACGACCGCGAACATCGGCACGAATATGGGCGCGAGGATGAGCCATTTCGCGGAGCCGCTGATCATGAAGAGGTTCACGAAGCAGGAGAGCAGGATGAACATGAGCAGCAGCGGAATGCCGCCGAGGTTCATCGCTTTGAGCGCCTCAGCGCCCTTGACCGCAAGGATGGTGGTCAGGTTGCTCTGCGCGAAGAGGCTGACGAACATTGAGGCCGGCAGGACGACGACGAAGAAGCTCAAGCCGCCGGCAAGTCCCTGCTGCATCATCTTCGGTATTTCGCCCATGTTCTTTATCGTCTTAGCTCCGTAGGCGTAGGCGATGCCTGAGAAGAAGAAGAAAAAGAACAGCAGCGGGATGAGACTGCTCAGCAGCGGGGAAGAGGGAACGATAGTGTCTGTCTTCGGATCTCTGAAGAACGAGCCGGAGGGGATCGTCATCACAAGCAGCAGGATTACGAGGACGACCGCAGTGTACATCGCCCATCTGAGCCCTCTGTTTTCATCTTTTGTTACGCGGTGCTGCTCAAGTTCCGAGGCGTCGAGCGGTCCGGCTGTGTCGCCGAGCACCTTGACGGTGTATTTTTCCGTTACGAAAGTCGTCGCCGCTGTGAGCAGGAAGGTCGCAAAGATGAGGAAGTACCAGTTGATGAGTACGTTGGTGGGCGCGTCAAGCCCCGCGCTCTTCGCCACCGATTCGGTGATGCCGGCGAGCAGCGCGTCGGTTCCGGCGACGAAAAAGTTTGCCGTAAAGCCGCCGCAGCCCGCCGCGAAGCCAGTTATGACGCCGACCCAGGGGTTGCGTCCAAGCGCCTTGAACACCGCTCCGCCTATCGCGGGGGTGAAGATTATTCCCGCGTCTGAGGCGAGGTTAGCGTTGATGCCGACGAGGGCCAGTGTCGCGGATACGGCCCACGAGGGAGCGCCGAGTATCGCCTTGCGCATAAAGGCGGAGATGAGTCCGCTCTGCTCAAGCAGGCCGATGCCAAGCGTCATGACCATAATCAGGCCCAGCGGAGCGAAGTTTACGTATGTTTTGACAAATCCGGCGAGGAAGAGTCTCATCTCCTCATAGCTCATGAGGTTGATGACGTTTACGGTCGTCATCTTTCCGGCGGCCCCGGCTCTTCCGGCGGCCATGTAGGTGACCGATACGCCGGCCTTTGAACAGATACTTGAGAGCACGATGATGATGACCGTCAGATAGACGAAAAGCCAGAACGGATGAGGCAGCTTATTTCCCACAATCTCTACCCAGTGTATGAATTTGTCAAATCCGCTGGTACTAGACTTCTTAGGGATATTTTTATCCATCTTGTTCCCTCCTATAATATGATAAATTATTAATTAAGAAATAGTCCCAAAGATATTATAACCTAACAATTAAGACTATTCAATAATTATATACATTGTATATATACTGATGATATTGTTAATATGGGAAAATACCTATAGTTAGGCATTTCAAATATAGATGTATCCGTCATTATGACAAAACCCTCCGCAGCCTTGTGCCAGGGCAGAGGGCTTTGTCATCGCCGTTTGACGTCCCCGGTTCGCCGTCAGGAGTTGAGCCGCAGCGCGCTCTTATACAGGAGTTCCAGCGCTATCGGCATCGCCGCCTCGTCGAAATCAAAACGGTTATTGTGGTGTCCCGCCGCCGTCGTCGCGCCGACGCCGATGTAGGTCGCTAGGCCTCCCTGTTCCTGTACACGCCTCATAAACCAGCAGGCGTCGTCGCTGCCGGCCATTGCGCGCGACGGCTCGGTATCTGTGACGCCGGCTATCGCAGCGGCCTCCGCCGCGATGACGGAGGCGAGCTCCGCGTCACTGTTCGTCGTGATCGTTTCGCCCTGTTTGGTGATGCTCACGTCGACGTCGTACATCTTCGCCGCTCCGTAAATAACGTCCTTAGCGTGGCTGTATATGTAGGCGGCAAGCTCCGAGGTCTCTCCGCGCGTCTCTATTTTCATCGTCGCGTTGGGGGGGACTACGTTGCGTCCCTCTCCGGCGTTGAGGACGCCGACGTTGACGCGCGTGGCCCCGCCTGAATGAGGCGCGATCGCGTGCATATTGAGCGCCGCCGAGGCTGCTGCGAGCAGCGCGTTTTTGCCGCGCTCCGGCTCTCCTCCAGCGTGCGCGCCCACGCCGCGGAAGTAGGCGTCGAATTTTGTGGAGCAGAGGAAGCCGCCGGTGCCGCCGAAGATCGTTCCCGTGGGCTTTCCGAGGCCGAGATGCATCGCAATGAAATAGTCGGCGCCGTCGGCTATGCCTGCCATCGACATCGCGTAGCCGCCGCGCACGCCCTCCTCGGCGGGCTGGAAGATCAGTCTGATGCGTCCGCGGAGTCGGCCCTTGTTCTCTTGCAGCATCTGCGCGAGCGCAAGGCCGATCGCCGTATGGCCGTCATGTCCGCAGGCGTGCATCCTCCCCGGATTCACCGAAGCAAAGCCGAGCCTCGCCGGGGTGTGCCGCTGGTCCTTCGCCTCTTCGGTGTCTACGCAGTCAATATCGAAACGGAATACGGTGAACGGTCCCTTTTTGCCGCTGTCAAGATCAGCGTATAGTCCCGTGTAGTCGCCGATGTGCGACATCGTCTTTTCATTGGCGCCCTGGGCGGCGGCACGCGCCTTTTCCGCCTTTTTGTCTATGGTATATCCCATCACCTCGTCGGGGTTGATAAAGTCTTTCGCGAAACTTATCTTCCACCCAAGTTCTTTGAGGATGTCGGCGACGATTGCCGTAGTCCTGAATTCGGCCCAGCCGGTCTCGGGAAATTTATGGAAGTCACGCCGGCGGCGTGTCATCTCCTCTATTATATCCTGCGGTATCGCCATTATTTTTCTCCCAGCCTTTTGAGCGTCGTGACGGCCGCGGCGCAGATGTAACGGACGCCATAACTCAGCGCCTTCAAATCAGGGAGGAATTTGTCGTTGTGGAGCGCCGGCATATCCTCCGGCTGAACCCCCTGCGGACGGCAGCCGAGCATGGCGAACAGCGCGGGGCGCTTTTGCGCGTAGAAAGAGAAATCTTCTCCGATCGGTGGTATTGGCATCTCCGGCGCGAGCCCCTGCTCTCCGAAGACGGCCGCCGCCGCCTCGCGCGCGATCTCCGCGACCTCCGGCGCGTTGATCACAGAGGGATATCCCTTGACGTAGTCGACCGCCGCCGACGCCCCGTAGGCCTCGGCGGCGCCCTTTGCCGCCTGCTCTATCCACTTTGGCATCATCTCTCGCACGCTGGGGTTGAAGGTGCGCACCGTGCCGTCGAGAACGGCCTCTTCCGCGATGATGTTATATTTTGTGCCGCCGTTCATCGTACCGATGGAGACGACGGCGCTTTCGCGCGGCGGAACGCGGCGGGAGACGATACCCTGGAGCGCCACGAGTACCGCGGCTGCGGCGAGGTTCGCGTCAATGCCCTCGTCCGGGATCGCCCCGTGCGAGGCTTTGCCAGAGACCTTTATCGTCAGGTGGTCCGAAGCGGCGCTTACAGCGCCGGGCTGAATGGCGATCTCGCCGGTGGGCAGGGCGGGCCAGAGGTGCATGCCGAGGACCGCGTCGACCCTGGGGCTGTCGAGAACGCCATCTTCGATCATCCCCTGAGCGCCGCCGCGCGGCGTCTTTTCCTCCGCGGGCTGGAAGATAAAGCGTACGCTGCCGGGAAGCTCTTCCTTCATTTCGCAGAGGACCGCCGCCGCGGAAAGCAGCATCGCGGTATGTCCGTCATGGCCGCAGGCGTGCATCACGCCGGGGTTACGCGAGGCATAATCCACAGCTGTTTTTTCCGTTATGCTCAAGGCGTCCATATCGGCGCGGAGCGCCACCACCGGACCCGGCAGGCCGCCGCGAAGCAGCGCCGAGACTCCGTAGCCGCCGACGCCGGTCTTTACTTCGTCAAGCGGCAGCTTTTTCAGCCTCTCCGCAACGAAAGCCGCTGTTTCCCGCTCTTCATAGCTTATCTCCGGATGCATGTGCAGGTGCTTATAGTTTTCGATTGTTTCCGGCCTGTATTGCTCTTCAAATTTTACGATTTTATCGTACATAGGCGGCACCTCTTTCTTAAAAAATAGCTATGCCAGCGCGGCGGCCCATTCGTCCTCTTTGAATCCGACCAGCGCTCTGTCCGGCAGGACGGCGAGCGGCCGTTTGACCAGCATCCCGTCCGCGGCGAGCAGCGTTATCTGTTCGTCTTCGGAGAGCTCCGGCAGCTTTTTGCTGAGGCCAAGCGCCTTGTAGGAGTTGCCGCTGGTGTTGAAAAATTTCTTCAGCGACTGCCCCGAAAGCTTCCACCATGCTTTTATCTCATCGGCGGTGGGGTTCTCAGTCTTAATATTGCGCTCTGTATATTCGACCTTGTGCTCCTTGAGCCAGTCCCTGGCTCTCTGACATGTTGTTCACTGTGGGTAACAGAGTAAAAGCATAGACGATCATCTCCAATTATTCGTAATATTTAAATTATAATATGATTTCGCTGTTTTTCTTCAATCTATCCGCCGCGTTTCGTAGGTGAAATTACCGAAGTGCCGCGACGGAGAAAAAAAGAGGCCCCCATACGGGAGCCTCAGGATGTTTGCCGCTCAGAGCTTATTTATTTGAGGGATTCCAGCTTCTCTGTCGCCCTGTCAAGGAAGGGGTCTGAGAAATATTCGATGTTTCCCGCGTCGCAGAGCGCCGCGAGTTCCGGCGAAAGCGGTATCTCGCCGAGAAAATCTATGCCGTATTTCGCCGCCGTCTCGGAGGTCTTTCCCTCTCCGAAGAGCTTTATCTTTTTGCCGCAGTCGGGACATATGATGTAGCTCATATTTTCGATGATGCCGAGGATGGGGATATCCATCTCCTTCGCCATGCGCAGCGCCTTTTCCACAATCATTGAGACGAGCTCCTGCGGCGAGGTGACGATGACGATTCCGTCCACCGGCAGTGACTGAAAGACGGTGAGCGGAACGTCGCCGGTTCCCGGAGGCATATCGACGAAGAGATAATCCTCATAGCTCCAGATGACGTCGCTCCAAAACTGTTTCACGACGCCGGCGATTGCCGGGCCGCGCCAGATGACCGGCGTCGCCTTGTCCTCGACGAGAAGGTTCACCGAGATCATGTCGACGCCGCCCTTTGACTGCTGCGGCAGTATCCCCGATTCGTTGGCGGTGGCGAGCGTCTCCACGCCGAACATCTTTGGTATAGAGGGTCCGGTGATATCGGCGTCAAGTATGCCGCACTGGCGGCCCCTCTTCTGCATCGCGGAGGCCAGAAGCGAGGTGACGAGCGACTTGCCGACGCCGCCCTTGCCGCTGACGATGCCGATAACCTTCCGCACATTGCTCAGCGGGTTAGCCGGCACGCTGAAATCGGGTTTTTTCGCCTCTTCACACCTCTGCTGACAGCTGCCGCAGTCGTGTGAACAGCTTTCCTGAGTCATATTGCGCATCTCCTTTAGATTTTTTGGAATGGCGGCCTGTTTTTTCACCATGTCCGGCCGCCTTGTTTTCTCTTGAATATTAGTGATAAACGAGAAAAATGTCAAATATAGTCAGAGACCGAGACGGCAGAAATATAACCAGCTCAGAAAACGTAAATATCCGTGCCGCATTAAGGGCGGCACGGATATTTGCGGTGCTGTGCGAGCCGCCCCTGAATGAAGGGGCGGCGGTTATTTTTTACTTACCACGCCTTTTTCTGGAAACCGCCGGCAGTACCGCGAGGCTGATAAGCGACAACAGCCCGAGTCCCGCGCTGCAGCCGCCGGAGCCGCCGCTGTGGCCGGGCTCCGCTGCCGCCGTAGTTTTTATGATCGCTACGGGGTCCGCCACGATGCCGGCGGCTTTGTTGAGGTCGTAATCGCCGTTGTCTTTGACGAATACGACGAGGTCATATTCTTTGCCCGCCTCGATCGTATGTGTCACCTCATCGGCGCCGCCGGTGAGGATCGTGAAACGCCTGTCCCCGAATGCCGCGGGGTCTGATGCGTATTCGAACCATTCGCCGCTCTTCGAGGGGGAATCGAGGTATTTCAGGATTCGTGCCTTCGCGGGATCGGATATGCCGAACTCTTCGCCCGTGACCTTGAAGGCTACCGCAACGGTGCCGCCCTCTGTAATCTTTGTTGTGAATATTGGCAGCGGCAGCACGGCGGAGAGTCTCTCTCCATCCTTCATGATTTTGCCCGCCGCCTCTTTCGCGGCGTCCGCTTTAATGGCCGCGCCGCCAGTTTTGTTGATCTCAACGTCGGCGCTGGTGATGGAGGCCAGCTTTTCGGAGGCTTTGACGACAGCCGCCGTTTTTTCCTCTTCGGTGGCCTCTTCCTTAACGGTGGTGATCTCCGCCGCCGCCGCCGTTACCTCGGGATTTGTGCCTCCCGGCAGATGCGGTTTTTCCGTGACGCTGATGTCTGTGGGGCTGTCATTGGCGCAGACTGTGACTATGCAGGAGGCGCTTAGTTCGCCATTCTCGCTCTTCACCGTTATTGTAGCCGTACCCTCCGCGACCGCCGTCACTTCGCCGTATTCGTCAACTGTGGCGACCGCAGTGTTGCCGCTATCCCAGGTGACCTTTTTGTCTGTCGCGTTAGCCGGTATTATCGTTGCCGTGATGGTCTTCTTTTCGCCTATTTTTAGCGCCAGCGTCTTGCTGTCGAGGGATATTTCGACCGCGGGAATTTCCTTCATTTCTACGTCGGTATTCTCGCTTTCTCCCTCTCCGACGGCCCTGTCCGCAGTTCCTTTCAGCCAAGTGGAAGCATCAATTTTAGCCGACTCGTTCCCGCCAAAACCATTGGCGCTGTATCCTACGAGGCCTCCGGCCTTCGCGGCCGATACCGTCCCTTCATTTGCGCAGTTAAGGATGTGCCCGCCGAAGCTCTGTCCGGCGATGCCGCCGGCGTAGCTTTCATCGCCTCCTGATGCCGCCGTCTCGCCGCTGTTTATACAGCCCTTTAGTTCTTGAAAGCCTCTGTGAACGTAGCCCGCGATACCGCCGGCATAGTTGGACGTACTGCCTTCGGCGGAGACGGTTCCTTCGTTGACGCAGCTCTCCGTCGCCCTGCTGTTGGAGAAATAATATCCCAGTATGCCGCCGGCATAGCCTGTTGCGGCGTCTTTTACCAAAACATCGCCTTTATTCGTGCAGTCTTTCTGCCATCCAGATTCGGAGCTGTATCCGGTTATTCCGCCCACATATGCGGTGTGGCCGCCCGCCGCGGTAATATTGCCGTTATTGGCGCAGCCGCTCACGGTGCCGTAGTTTTCCGCCGCGACGCCGCCGACAGCAAAATAGTCCGGCATTGCGGGATTGTCGGAGACGTCGATATCGCCGCTCACAGTCAGGTTGATAACGCTGCCGCCGCGGCTGCCGACGACGCCGAAGAAACCGGCGGCCTTATTGTTCATCGTACCATAAACTGTGGAGACTATCTTGTATCCGCTGACCGTGTGCCCGTTACCGTCAAATTTTCCCTCGAACTGGTTGAAGGAGATTCCTATAGGAGTCCATTCGGCCGGTTTTCCAGAGGCATCTGACAGGTTGATGTCCGCTGTTAGCTTTGCCTTGATTTTTGTATTGCCGTTGTTGACCTCGTCGCGGAACCATCCAAGGTCGGCGCCGGAGGCTAGAAGGTAGGTGTCACCGTCCAGATTGGGTATTTCAGCCGCGAGTGCGGCTGATGACGGCAGCAGGGTGGCTGCCGTTAATAATAACAATGCCGTTAAAAGGTAAAATATCCTATATTTGCCCGTGGACCAAATAGTTCGCCGCCTGCCGTTTGTCGCGATCGATTCTCTGTTTCTCATTTCTTTGCTCTCCTTTTTTTCTGCAATGACATTAGTTTCCTCTTTGCAATCCAATATAAATTAACCTACTGTAATGATAATTACGGTAGGTTAAGGCCGTTTGCCGTTTATGGTTAAAAAGCCGCTACAAAATTGTGAAGGTATAGATAAAAAGGATACGCCGCTGAAAATCCGCCGGTGCGATGGCC
>NZ_JAJBUX010000019.1 GCF_020860125.1 Cloacibacillus sp.
TTGGATAGATGGAGATTACTTCGTTCAGAGCGTGCGCGCAGTGCGCCGCTCCCTCATTGCCATCCAGCGTTACCATCTTTTTTTCTGACATGATCTCTTTCCTCCCATATTTTACAAACATTCAGACGATTCGTGTTGAGGCTATTATACAGCTATTATAAAAATTTTACATGTCGCCTTAATTTTTTTTAGATATAAAGATCCGGCGGCCGCAGTGATACTGATGGGCCGCCGGATTTTAGTGATGCTCTATCTCCTGTGTGGGTAGGAGGCGGTAAGCCTTATTTGTACCAGTCCAGAAGTTTTTTAAGCTCGGCTTTGAGCGAATCGACGATCTGCGGCTGCGGCTTTACGAGCGGCAGGAGGGGGTCTCCGCAGTCGATGCCGATCATCTTCATCGCCTCTTTGAGGGGGCCTGGGTTCGACTCGGCGAAGATCAGGCGCAGCACCGGCGTCGCCTTGATGACGATCTCGGAGGCCTTTTTGAGCTCTCCAGCCTCAATGAGGTCGAAGAGGTCGGCCCAGAGCTTCGGCAGCAGGTTTGAGGTGGCGAGGATGCCGCCCTGCGCACCGCAGGATATCTCCTGATAGAAGAGGAACTCTTCGCCGGTGAGGACGGAGGTGCGCTCGCGGACCTTGGAGAGGAGTTCGAGGACCTGTCCCATGTTCGGGCAGCATTCTTTCATGGCGACGATCTGATGTCTCTCGTCGCTGTCAAGCAGGCGTTCCACCGTTTCTGGGAGCATGTTTACGCCCGTGCGGTAGGGGATGTTGTAGAGCACGAGGGGCAGGTCGACGTTTTTCATCACCTGGCGGTAGTAGTCGTAGATTCCCTGCTGGTTGGCGACGACATAGTAGGGGGTGACGACCATGACCGCGTCGGCGCCAAGCTCCTTGCACTTGTTGCCCATCTCGATCGCTTCGGGAAGGCCGGGGCCGATGATGCCGGCGACGACGGGTACGCGTCCTTTGTTGGCCGCGATCGTCATTTTGACGGCGTCAATACGCTGTTCGTTGGTGAGGGCGCAGTATTCGCCGGTACCGCCGAGGGCGACGAGTCCCGCGGTCCTGTTTTCGATGACGAAGTTTACAAGTTTGTCCATCGCCGCCTCATTGACCTTGCCGTCCATGACGGGGGTGCAGAGCGCTGTGTAGATACCTCTTACCTTTTCCATTTCAAGACACACTCCTTATGTGTGAGATTTTATTTTTCCCGACTTTCTGTCCGTTACAGCCGGTTCGGGGCCGGTGGTTTCTGCTTTGTGTACGGGCAAAGTGCCAACAGTAATCCTTCCGGAGAACGGAGACTTTTGCGCCGTCTCCGAAAGGATTTTGTTTCGTTATTAAGTTTTTGCCGCGCGCCGCCCCCGTCCGCCTCAGCGGAGGTTAAATATTTTTACGGGGGGTCAGCTGCGAATGTGTCTGCTGCCCCTATCTGCCGAGCAGGGCGAGAGAGAACCAGGGAACATAGGTGAACAGCTGGAGGCAGATGATCATCGCGAGGATGAAGGGCACCAGCCTCTTGGCGATCGCCCCGACGCTCTGTTTGGATATGGTCGCCGAAATGAAGAGGTTGCAGCCATAGGGCGGCGTCGAGAAGCCGATCGCGAGCGCGATGGAGATCATCATGCCGAACTGGATCGGGTCCATGCCGAGCTGTTTCACGATCGGCAGGAATATCGGCGTGAGGATGATCGTCGAAGAGATGTTGTCGACGAAGCAGCCGATGATGAGGAAGATGATGTTCATGAAGAGCAGCACGAGGAATTTACTGTGCGCGTATCCTAAGATGAATCCGCCGATCCTGATCGGTATCCTCTCCATCGCGAGATAGGAGGCGAAGGAGGTGGCGAGGCCCACCATGAAGAGCGTCGCGCCGATGACGAGGACGGCGTCTTTGAAGGCGGTCATCGTCACCTCGTAGTTGAGCTCTTTATAGATGAACTTGCCGACGAAGAGCGCGTAAACCGTCGCGACGACGGCCGATTCCGTCGGCGTGAAGATGCCGCCGTAGATGCCGCCGAGGATTATTATCGGGACAAAGAGCGCCCAGATGGAGCCGGCAAAGGTTTTAGCGACATGCTTGAGCGTAGGCAGACCGGACATGCGCGGGTAGCCCTCTTTTTTGCTGATGACATATGCCACGGCCATCAGCGCAAGCCCTATCGTCACGCCGGGGATGACGCCGGCGATAAAGAGATCGCTGACGGAGGTACCGGTGAGGACGCCGTAGACGACGAAGGGGATGCTCGGCGGGATGATGCAGCCTATCGTGCCGGATGAGGAGATGACCGCCGCCGCGAAGTCAGGCTTGTATTTTTTTTCGACCATCATCGGCACCATGAAGGAGCCGATGGCCGAGACGGTCGCCGCCGCGGAGCCGGAGATCGCGCCGAAGAACATACAGGCGACGATCGTGACCATCGCGAGGCCGCCCGTGATGAAGCCGACGAAGCACTCCGCCATGTCGACGATGCGGCGCGAGATGCCGCCGTAGGTCATCAGCGAGCCCGCGAGCATGAAGAAGGGTATCGCGAGCATCGGGAAGGAGTCCATGCCGGTAAAGGCGTTCTGCGCGATCAAGACGAGCGGCAGGTGGCTGCAGGTGAGAATGGTCACGGCGGTCGCGATCCCCAGAGATATACCGATGGGGACGGAGAGCGCCAGCAGGACGAACAGCAGTCCGAAAAGAATCGCTATATCCATGGTTACATCGACACTCCTTTCTTGGCTTCTTCGATCATCTCTTCCTCTTCGCTGAGCACCGGTTTTTCTATCTCGCCGGTGCGGAGAATGTTTATGATGTCAAAGACGAGGCGTATGGCCATAAATATCCCTGAGAGCGGGATGCAGAGATAGGCCCAGCCCATACTGATCTGCATCGCCGTTGAAAGCTGCTGCTGTTCGACGACGACGCGCACGAGCTTGACCCCTTGGTAGCCGAGGAAGATACAGAAGCCGCACCATATCGTCATTACAAAGAGCTCCAGGCCGAGACGGGCCTTTCCGTGGAGTTTTGCCGAGATGATGTCTATGCGAAGGTGTTTTCTGTTTGCCAGCGTATAATCGGCTCCGATCCAGATGAGCCAGATGAACATATAGCGCGCTGCCTCGTCTACCCATGAGAGCGAGGCGCTGAACACATATCTGAGCACTACGTTCATGAAGACTATAAGGGTGGAGATGAGCAGATTTAAAACGAGGAATTTTTCTTCGATGTTGTTTAGAAATTTCAGCATCGTACAGCTCCTTTCAGGCCTTCGGTAAAACCGGAGAAGGGAGGGGGAAAACTCCCCCCTTCTCCCATTATTTGGGCGTTACAAAATTATTTCTTGTTCGCCTCGCGGGCCATGTCGATCAGCTCTTTGCCGAGAACCGGTTCCATCGTCTTGTAGACGGGCTGAGCCGCATCACGGAACTGTTTCATCTCAGCGTCTGTCGGATAGTAGACTTTGAGGCCGTTTTTCTCCACCATTTCCTTAAGCAGACGGTCGCCCTCTTTCTGCTGGTTCGCGCGGGAGGCGTCGCGGAATTTCTTCGCGCCATCCATGACGATTTTCTGGAGGTCGGCGGGGAGCCTCTTATAGAAGGCTTCGCTCATGAAAACTGCCGAGGGGGCGTAGACGTGATTGCTCATGGTGAGGTATTTCTGCACCTCGTAGAGCTTTGAGCTGTATATAAGGGTGATTGAATTTTCCTGTGCGTCGACGGTCTTCTGAAGCAGGGCGGTGTAGAGTTCGCCGAAGTCGACGGGGGTCGGATTGGCGCCGAAGGCCTTGAAAAGCTCCAGGTGGGCGGGAATCGGCTGGACGCGGACCTTGACTCCCTTAAGATCGGCGGGGCTCTTTATGGGTCCTTTATTGTTTGTGATCTGGTGGAAGCCGTTCTCAGGGAAGCAGAGGAGACGGACGCCCTTCGGCAGTATCTGTTCGTTGAGGGTCTGTCCAAGCTTGCCGTCCAGCGCCTTATAGGCGGCGGCCCTGTCGTTGAAGAGATAGGGCAGGTCGATGACCTGGAACTTAGGCGCGATATTCGCGGCGATACCGGGTGAGAGCATCGCCATTTCGATCATGCCGAGGGTCATGCCTTCAAGCATCTGGCGTTCGCCGCCCAGCTGGGCGTTCGCGTAGACGTCGACGGCGATACGTCCGCCTGAGGCCTCTTCCACATACTTTTCAAAGGTATTGTAGAAGGTGATGATGTTAGCCTCTTTGTCCGAGGCGCTGTAACCGAACTTTATACGGTACTCTTCTTTTGCAAAGGCCGTGCCGAACGTGAATGTTACGAGAATAACGGAAATGAGAATTGCGCTGATACTCTTTTTCATATTACCAACCTCCAAGTTTTATTTACAGTTTTTCTGTTGTGCCCCACACAAATAAAAAACTCTGCCGCGGCCCTCCTTTCGTTAGAACTAAATGTCTTTAATTTTATTAGCCATTCAAGAAATTTCGATGTTAATCATGCCTTAAGATCGACTCAAGCTCCGCCTCTTTTTTCGTTATTCCGGCTACCTGCCGCAAAATCTCGATAATTTCGGGGCTCAGTTCGATACCGTCCCTCAGCGCCTTGGCGCGGGCCGCGCGGGACTTGTCGCCGGGCATGATCATGGGCAGATTCGGATCGAGCGCCGTTGTCTTTCTGTACTCATTGATGATGTATTTGATGTGTTCGCGGACCTCTTTCGGGTCGCCGAAGAGAGCAGGGTCGATCGCCATGAAGAAGAAGCAGATGCCCTCGTGCGCGAGCGGGATGAATTTACTGGGCGTGCCGCCCGCAAGGCCGCCCGTGAGAAGCTCGACGAGCATCGCGAGGCCGTAGCCCTTGTGTCCGCTCAAGATCTCCGTGACGCCTCCCAGGGGAACGAGGCCGCCGGTGTCGGGCTTTGGCGCGTCGCTTCTGTCGTCTCCGTGGTGGAGGATTTCAAGGGCCTCTTTAAAGTCCGTCACCACTTTGCCCTTGCCGTCGATGATCACTTCGCGGGGAAGCACGCCGCTTTCCGCGAAAACCTGGCTGCGGACGAGTTTGCCGTGCGCCATGACGCAGGTTGCCATGTCCAGGTTGAACATTGGTTCGTCCCCCGCGGTCGGGAAGGCGAACGTCATCGGGTTCGTGCCGAGATTGCGCTCCGCGCTTCTGGTCGGGCAGACGCAGCGGACAGTGTTTGTCGCGGAGATGCCGATGAAACCCTCCTGGGCCATCATCTCCGTCCAGTGGGCCGCGAAGCCGTAGTGGTTAGCCTGACGAACCGTCGTGATGCAGACGCCGCTCTTTTTGGCCTTTTCAATCGTCTTTTTGACGGCAAAGTCGGCTATGCAGTAGCCCACGCCCGAATGGCCGTCAAGGACGAGAGAGAGCGGAGTTTCAAAGACCGTCGTCGGTTCCGGAGCGTCCAGATGAAGGTTCCCCGCCTTGAGATGGCTGACATAGGTCATCATCGCGGCGACGCCGTGCGAATGTTTGTGGCGCAGGTCCGCCTCCACCAGACAGTTGGTGACGGTCGAAGCCTGGTGGTCGGAATATCTGAGCCCCATGAACATTTCCTTCGCGACTCTGCAAAGATCCTCGTACTTCACTACATAATCCCTCATAATAGCATCCTCCCTTGATTTGTGGAACAAATTATCTATTTCGCCTTTAACGGCACGTTTCTTGTCACGATTACCTCTGTCTTCGTTCCCGCCGGGTCGGTGAGGATCACATCGCCGATCGAAAGCGGAGCCCGGAGCCTTATCTTCTTTATCTCCTCCATCACCGCGAAGACACTGGCGAGCGGTACTGGCTTTGTAAGGCGGACGCTGGCCTCAAGGAAATCCCCGCCGTCGACGAGAACGCTTGACGAGAAGGTGCACGTCGGGTTCTCTATCTCCTGCTGTGCCCAGCTCCTGCCGCGCGGGCAGCGCGCCCCCTCGGCGGCGGTCAGCTTAGGCGGGTCGCCCTCTTCGTAGCGGACCTTTATCGAACAGCCGTTAGGGCAGACAACACAGATAAATTCCTTTTCGATCATCTCACGCGCACCTCCAGAGAGTTGATATCCTCAAGATCCATCTTTCCCATCTCGACCCACACCATCTCCGCCGGGTGCAGGCGCGTCTCCTCTTTCGTCTTCAGCACGCGCTCTCCGTCGCGAACCTCGATCACCCTTCCGCTTGAGGGGGTTGTGACGCGGAAGGCGAGCGAGACGTCTTCACCGCGGCTGATACGCTGCGGGACGACGTAACGGACGCCCTCGCCGGCCTTTACCGCGACCTCTTTATTTTGTCCGGCGAGCCTGCCGGCGGCGTAAAGCGCCGCGTTCCGCCCCGCGCGCGCGGCCTCCATTGAGACAAAGTCGACGAGGTCGTGGACATGGAGCACGTTGCCGCAGGCGAAGATACCCGGTATCTTTGTCATGCAGCTGTCGTCAACGTCCGCGCCCTGAGTTACGCTGTCGATCAGCACCTCGGCCTCGCGGGTCAGCTCGTTTTCCGGGATGAGGCCGACGGAGAGAAGCAGAGTATCGCAGGGGACGAAACGCTCCGTCCCTTTAACGGGGCGGCGCCGTTCGTCGACCTCCGCCACCGTCACTCCCTCAAGACGCCCGTTCGGGCCGTAGATATCTATCACCGTCGTTGCGAGATAGAGGGGAATGCCGTAATCGTCGAGACACTGGCGGATATTCCTCTGAAGTCCGCTGGAATATGGAAGCACCTCAAATACGGCCTCCACCTTCGCCCCCTCAAGCGTCATGCGGCGCGCCATGATGAGGCCGATGTCTCCCGAGCCGAGGATGACGACATGCTTTCCCGGCATGATGTTTTCCAGATTGACGAGATTTTGTACCGTACCCGCCGTGTAGACGCCGGCGGGCCGGTGTCCGGGGATCGAAAGCGCGCCGCGCGTGCGTTCGCGGCATCCCATCGCCAGCACGACGGCCTTGGCCTCGATCTCCTTGATCTCGCCCTCGCGGCTCACACGCAGCACCCTGTCCTTTGACAGGTCAAGAACGATCGTCTTTTCCATCACGGGAATGTCGAGTTCGCGTACCCTTTTTATAAAACGATCGGCATATTCCGGCCCCGAGAGGGCCTCTTTGAAGGCGTGGAGCCCGAAACCGTCGTGGATGCACTGATTCAGTATCCCGCCGAGCACCCGGTCCCTTTCTATCAGCAGCAGGTCATCACATCCTGCCTCTTTGGCCGCCGCCGCCGCCGCAAGCCCCGCGGGGCCGCCGCCGATAATCACCAGATCATGTCTTTCGCGCACCATTATCTGTCATCTCCTTCCCGTACATTGCCGGTAAAGAGATTGGAGCCGGCCTCTCTGAAAAGGTAATCTTCGGGGGTAAAACCGTACTCGTCGCGCAGCATACGGACGATCCTCGGCGTGCAGAAGCCGCCCTGGCAGCGCCCCATGCCGTTCCTCGCGCGGTACTTGATGCTTACAAGGGTCCTTGCTCCGAGCGAATTTTCGATCGCGTCGCGGACCTCTTTCTTCGTTATCTTCTCGCAGCGGCAGATGATCTCGCCGTACTCGGGATTTTCCTTCACGAGACGCTCCTGCTCCTCGTTGGGAAGATCGCAGAAATGCCCGGCAAATCCTGGACGCTCCGCGATATAAATTTCTTTTTCCTTAAGGGGCATGCGGTTGGCGACGAGATCCCGCACCATTTCGGCGATCGCCGGCGCGCTGGTGAGCCCCGGGCTTTCGATACCGACGATGTTTATAAAGCCGCCGAGGCCGTTAGCCTCTTCGATGATAAAGTCTCCGTTTCCCCCCTCGGCGGGCGAGGTGCGCTTGGGTCGGTTGCCGGCGAAATTACGGATAAAGTCGCTCATCTTAATATCTGGCAGGAGTTTCTGCCCCTCTCTCCTGAGATCTTCGAGAACGGGAGCGGTGACGCAGTAATCCTCGGGGGTCTCTTCTGGGATGTAGTCGGCGCTTGGCCCGATCAGGATGTTGCCGTCAACCGTCGGCGTGAGGTGAATGCCGAGCCCCACGTCCTTCGCGCCGGGGACGGGATATATGAGGGTCTTGAGCGTACCGTCAAGACGTTTGTCCAGCACGTAATACTCGCCGCGGCAGGGCCAGATCCTGAGGCTTTCGCCGTTATTGCCCGCCGCAACGCCAGCCAGCGCGCTGATCCTGCCGCTGGATAGTCCGGCCGCGTTGATCACGATATCCGCGGTAAAAGTCTCCCCTCCGGCTGTTTTCACGGTGAATTTCTCGTCGTTTTCTTTTGCGATGGAGGTAACCTCGCGTCCAAGGAAAAATTCAACGTCGTTCGCGTGCGCGTTTTCCGCAAGCGCTATCGTGAGGCCGTAAGGTGATATTATCGCGCTCGTGGGGCTCCATACCGCCGCGATGCCTTCTACGCCGGGCTGGATCTTCCGCATCTCCGCGCTCTCAAGAACCTTAAGCCCCGGCACGCCGTTGGCCGTACCCTGGTCCATAAGCCGCTTGATCCCCGGCAGCTCGTCTTCGTCAAGGGCGGTCGTGAGCTTGCCGATTCTTTTTATCTTCACCTTCAGGTCGGCGCAGAGCCTGTCCATCATCGAATTTCCGCGAACGGCCAGCTTTGCGCGCAGCGTCCCAGGTTTGTAGTTTATGCCCGAGTGCAGAACGCCGCTGTTGCGGCAGCTTGTCTCCATGCCGACGTCAGGTTCTTTTTCTAAGAGCGCCGCCGTCAGCTGAAAACGGGAGAGTTCCCGGGCGATCGCATTGCCGACTACCCCGCCTCCGATGATAATGACGCTGAACGAATGTTCCAAAAATAAAACCTCCCTGAAAAATCCTTGTTGGTCTACCATGGCATACTAGATTTTTTTGCTTAAAGGCATTATAATGCCATCGTTACAGAAATGCAAGGTACGCCTTGGTAGACCAATATAGATAAAATTGCAAAAGGAATGATAATAAAACCCGGATATAATCATAATATCAATGTTTTTCACAAATTAGTATTATTGATAATTAAAAAAATATTTATTAAAAATACGGCTATATTTATAGCGTAATCGAAGCAAAGATTGCCGCTGAAAACTTAAAATAGGGGGTAATTAAAATCTAGCATATAAAAGAAAAAGTTCTCATGTTCAGTTTCTGCAAGTAATAGTTATAATATAGTAAGATTTTTCACAAAAGCAAGAATTTTATGTTAGTGTATATTCAAGATATATATGGCAAAAACTGACGATTATGGAGAACAGGGCGAAATAACAGTGGGAGGATTTGTCATGAACGAAAAAAGAAAGCTTGTTATAGAAAAACTGCTGGAAAAGATCCACAGCGGCGAGATTGTCGTCGGCGATAAACTCCTCCCGGAGAGACAGCTGGCCGAAGCTGTCGGCGAAACACGTCCGGTAATGCGCGAGGGGCTCATCGCGCTGGACGCGATGGGTGTGATCGATATTCGTGACAGGCAGGGAATATTCCTCTCCTCAAACGAAGAGAACGAAGCCAGAATGATGCTCCACCGGGTACGGGGCTGGCCGGCCGATATTCTATCAAGGGTGATGGAGGTCCGCCAGATAATCGAACCGCTGGCGACGGGGCTCGCGGCCGCCCGGCGCGGCGAGAAGGATCTTATAAAGATGCAGGAATGTCTGAAACATATGAAGGAACTTGCCGAGCAGACCGGAGAAGAGGCGGCCAAAGAGGGCGCGTATTGGAATACCTCGTTTCATACGGTGATCGTGGAGTCGGTGGACAACGCCTATCTGTCGCGCATCTATGAGGGTGTCTATTCGATCATTGAGCAGGGCATGTCGATGATGAGGATCAATACCTCTCCCGGGGCCCATGGCGGCAGGCTGGTCGCCTATCAGGACCACGTGCGGCTCTACGAACTTATCGAGGCGAAAGATTCCGCCGGGGCCGAGCTCTTTGCAGAGGAGCATCTGCGGCGCACGATAGTCGCCATGGTCCGGCTTGGTCAGATCGTGCCGACGTCGGACCTCTTTGAACAGGGATTTGTGGGAAAAGCACGCCTGCGCTGATCTTATGGGCGCGGCGTCAGGAAAGGACTTTGATATTCGTGTTTTTCGATAAAGAGATCAACTATAAATTGATAAAGACCAATTTTACCGGCTTCCCCAAAATGATAAAGATCAAGCAGAAGTTTTCGGATGAGCATGTCATGGATATTGACGGCGCCGTGCATGAAGAGATATCCAAACTGTCGCTTCCCAATCTGATGGGAAAGCGCGTCGCCGTCACGGCTGGCAGCCGGGGTATTCCTAATTTTATGGAGTGCTGCCGTGCGATCGGCCGTGAACTTCGTGCCAGGGGCGCCGAGCCCTTCGTCGTTCCAGCGATGGGCAGCCACGGCGGCGGTACCGCGGAGGGGCAGATAGAGGTGCTGGCCTCGCTCAGCATGACGGAGGAGAGCCTTGAGATGCCCATCGCCGCCTCGATGGATACCGTCGTACTTGGGCGGTCTCCCGAGGGCGTGGAGGTGAACTGCGACGTGAATGCCTACGGCGCCGATTATATCGTTGTCTGCGGCCGAGTGAAGCCGCACACCGATTTCCGCGGCCCCGTTGAAAGCGGCCTCTGCAAGATGATGGTCGTGGGACTCGGCAAGCACCGCGGCGCCGTATCCTTCCATAAAACCGGAGGGATTTTTGGCATGAGCGAAAGGCTCCAGAGTTCGGCGAAGATTTTTCTCGAAAAGACGCGGGTCCTCTTCGCGATGGCGCTGATAGACAACGCCTATCATCAGACTAAACGTATTGAGGCCGTTATGCCGGAGGATGTGCTTGTACGCGAGCCGGAGCTGCTTAAAGAGGCGGCCGCGGCGATGCCTAAAATCGCCTTTGAGGATATCGACACGCTCGTCGTCGACCAGTACGGCAAGGAGATAAGCGGCGCGGGCATGGACCCAAATATTACCGGCCGTTTTCTGTTCGCGCCGGAAAAACATATGGAGGGATATCCGCATACGAAAAAAATCGCCATTCTGCGGATAACGGAGATGAGCCACGGCAACGCCGCCGGGCTGGGAATAGCGGACTTCGTCTGCCGTAAATTCGCGCAGGAGCTTGATCTTGGCGCGACCTACACAAACAGCCTCTCCTCCCCACTCTGCATGGCGAAGATCCCGATGGTGATGAACAACGATCTTGATACGATCTACGCCGCCGCCTCGGCCTGCGGCAAGACAGAGATAAAAGACGTGCGCATCGTGAGGATTCATAACACCCTCGAGCTTGACCACATCTGGGTCTCTGAAAACTATCTGCCGGAGATAGAGGAGAATCCGAGCCTTGAAATAATCGCCGGCCCCGCCGAGATGGAATTCGGCGAGGACGGCAATCTTATAGATCTGGCCTGATCTTCCGCCGCTGTGGTATAAAAGTTATCGGCGGCGTATCTTATGCCGCCGATATTTTGCCTTTGCCTGATTTTTTCGCGGTGTACAGGGCGGAGTCGGCCGCTCTGTAGAGGTCGTTGAATGTCTTGCCGTCCTCCGGACAGAGGGAGATGCCGATCGAGCAGGAAGATGGGGCTCTGCCGCCGATGTCTTTGATGAAAGAAGCCTTCAGCGCCTCCGCGAGGGCCAGGACCTCCTGGTGTGATTTTATCTTTGGGAGAAACGCCGCGAACTCGTCGCCGCCCATGCGGCAGAGCAGGTTTTCCGCGCCAAAGACCTCCCGCATCTTTGCGGCGAAGAGGATCAGCACATGGTCTCCGTAGAGATGGCCCAGGGTGTCGTTGATCATTTTGAAGTCGTCGAGGTCGATCATCAGGAACGCGGCGCCGGGGTCTTTCTCCGCCCCAAGCCGCGCGGAGACCTCCGATTCAAAATAGGATCTGTTATAGAGGCTGGTCATGGTATCTCTCTGGGCGGCCTGTTCAGCCCGTTGAACCTCAATGTTCTTGCGGCGGTTGTTTCTTATGATCACATAAATGGCCAGCACCGATACGATGATGGCGACGGATATTCCCGCCGCGCTGAGGGAGATCATCGGGTAGCGCATGATGATCTCGCCCGCGGACATCGTATGGCGGGTGACCATCGTATTTACCGCGATGATGGAGCTGGTCTTATTTTTGCCGATGGCGGAGATGCCCTTGTCAAGCACCGACATCAGCAGCATTTCCCGCCGCCCTCCCCGCGGGAGGGACAAAGAGAGCCCGTGCGAGTAGTTGATCACCGAAGCGTAGAGGTTTTTGTATTTGTAGTTTTGGAGATATGTTCCCGCGACGTAGGAGTTCACGAAACAGATATCCGCCTCATCGTTTCGGACGGCGTCGACACACTCCTCCTCGCTGTTGTACCAGGCGATCTCTTCTTCACGGTAATTTTTCTGGACGTAGTTCTGCGAGAATAGATACCCCTTTACGGCGGCAGCCTTGGTTTTTTCGCTGTTCTGAATGTAATCTACACGGGTGATCGCCGCATAGTCAAGATCAAGGTACGGGCGTGAGAGCAGCAGCCCGTTCTTCTCCGCCCAGCCATAGTCGTAATAGATATTGGAAAGAATGTCGGCGCTCCCCGTGCTGACCATCTTGACCGCCTCAAGCTGGTTCAGTGCCTCTATATATTCAAAACGCACGCCCAGTCTGGCCTCGAGTTCTTTGAGGATATCGATGGCGATGCCCCGGTATTCGCCGTTCTCCTTATACATCATCGGTTTTCGGAAGGAGGGCAGGGTAACGCGAAGCGCGGGTGTTTCCTTTAAAAAACGCGCCTCCTCTTCCGTGAACGCGAGGATGACGCCGTCGTTGTCTTCGAGGTATTTTTTATCCAGCTGGGCCTTAAAATCGGGTTTGAAACGGCGGATCTGCTCCATGGCAAAGATAAGGGCGTTTTTTATATCTCCGCTGCCGAGCCGGGTGATAAAATAGCGCTTACTGGGGGCGAACTGGGCGATTATTTTAGTGTTTGAGGGAATTATATCCGCCTCCCCCATAAGGATCGCGTCGACGTCTCCATCTTTCAGCGCCCTCTCCAGCTCGTCGATACTTTTGTAATCGACGGTGGTAAACAGGACGCCTCTCTCCGCGGCGTAATCGTGTAGTTTGTACAGGTGGTTTTTCCAGACGGGGATCACGCCTATCCGCATGCCGTCGAAGCCTTTCCAGCCGTCCATCGTGTAACGTCCGTCTTTGGCGTTTGCCGCGAGGATCGTGTATGTCTCGTCGATCTCGTACTTTACGAAATCGAAGCTGCGGGCCGCCGTCTCTGTGTAAAACAGGCCTCCGACGACGTCGACACGACCCTCCTGCAGCATTTTCAGGCACTCTTCACGGCTTCCGTTCACATATTCATAACGCCAGCCGCCATATCTGGCCATCTCCTGAAGGTATTCATATTCATAACCGCGCCGGTAGCCGTTGGGGTCCATTTCCTGAAAATTTTTATTTTCATACCAGCCGACCCTTATCACCGTTGGCAGTGAAGTTTTCGCCGTGTCTTCAGCGAAAACTGCGCCGGCCGCCGCCAGGAAGATTAGGACGCAAAAAATCATCATAACCATACGATCTGTCTTTTTAAGAGCCATATATGTACTACCTCCGTTATGCACGCCAGAACGATGGTGCTTATATTTAGTCCGCGGCCAACAACTCGGTTTTTATCCGGGGCGGCGATATCTGTATTTTACAATAAATTTGCAAATATAGGTGTGCAGATATCCGCCGAGCGATTTTATCACCACCATCAAAGAAAGATATCGGGAAAAGCACGTATATGATGCCGTCCTAGATCAAAATAATTTTATTTATAATATCTGAAGCAATGAGCACATAGTGAATGGCTGTCGGGCTGCCGGTAGCGGCTGGTTCGTGAACGTGCGTATGTTCTCTCACTATCCCTCCAGCTTTGCCAGGTAGCCGCCGAGGGCCTTTAGCCCCTCCGTCAGCAGCTGCCGGTCTCCGAAACCGTAGCCGAGGCGGAAAGATTTTTCCTCTTCGAAGCAGCCGCCGTGGCACAGCAGCACACCCGTCTCTTTGTAAAGGCCGTCGCATAGGGGCAGCGCCGCGATGTCGTAATCGTAGTGCACGAGCATCGTCGTTGTGAGGCTTTCGCCGTATATTGAGAGTCACGGCTGTTCCGCGAGCCACTCGCCGACGATTTTTTTATGCGGGCGGACGATGCTGCGCGCCCGGGCGAGCATCTTTTCGTTGTTTTCCAGCGCTATGGCGGCGATGAGTTCGTCAAAGACGCCGTTGCAGATCGTATCGTAGGAGCGGCGGTTTTCAAGGATGTCATAGGCCTCCGGCTCTCTGACGATCGCCCAGCCGACTCTGGTGCCGGCCATCGAGTAGACCTTGGACATGCTGCCGGTCGCGATCCCCTTTTCGTAGAGGTCGACTATCGATGGCATGTATTCGTCGGCGAGGCCGCGGTATATTTCGTCGCAGAGGATGTAGGCGCCGTTTTGCCGCGCGATCTCGACGACCGGCGCAAGTTCGTCCGCGTCCATGTAGGCTCCGGTGGGGTTGTTGGGGTTTGTCAGCGTGATGAGTTTGGTCCTTTTATCGACAAGCTTCGTTAGCCGCCCCGGGTTGATTTTGTAGGCCTCTTCTTTTTCGAGGTGCAGCAGCCGCACTTCGCTGCCGAGCGCTTCGGGGATGGCGTAGTGCTGCTGGTAGTTGGGCGTGACGGCGACGACGTTGTCGCCGGTCTCAAGCATGCCGGTGATGACGGTGGAGTTCGCGCCGGTGCCGCCGTGCATGGTGAGCACCATCGCGGCGGAGGCCTCCTCCCCGCAGGTGGCGGTGATCGCCTCTTTCAGACGCGGCAGGCCGAAGAAGGCGCCGTAATGGAGGTGTGTTTCAAAAAAGTATCGGTTGAGCGCCTCTCTGTCTTCGCCGCTCAGTTCAAGGAGCTCGTCAATGGATATCGCCTTGACGCAGCTCGCGCCAAGGTTATATTTGCAGTCCGCGTCGCGTGGGTTGAGCCATTTTTCAACTTTGAAATCTTTGATCCTCATGCCGCACTCCTCCTCTGTTTTGCCGTCCTGATACCGGTTATTGTACAGGAAAGGCGAGCGGCGCGGTATATGCGGCGGGTAATAAATAACGGCCCCTGCCGCGCTCCCTTTGCGGGGAGCTTCGGCGGGGGCCGTCGCTAAGATTTTTACTGTCAGCCGGCGCGTCAGTCTGTTTTTTTCATGTCCTTGTCGACGATCACGCCGCGGTTGGTCTCGCCGTCCATGTAGGCGGCGAAGCTGCCGCGGTAGACGCGTATCGCAGGGTTATCACACCATGGCTCCCATTTTTTGCTCTCGAACCAGTCGGCGTTGAAGATGTTGCGGTCCTCTCCCGCGAAGACGGGCATGTAGAGGACGCCGTCAACCTCTAGGTCGGAGAAGAAGTGTGTACCGTAGGAGAGCTCCGGCATGAAGCCGAGACGCGGGATGCCGAGCTCCACCATGCCGCGGCAGTTCGTCAGTTCGCTGTACTGCACGGGGACGCCGAGCTCCGGGTTGCTGGAGCCGATGCGTCCCGGGGCGACGAGGATATAGGGCTCGCCGTCGGAGGCTTTGTTAAGCTCGCCGATGAGCCGCGCCGTCCCGTAAAAGTCACGCTGCGCGTAGTAGCGGTTAAAATCGATGTAGACGATCTTGGTTATCTGTGGGATCGCGCCGTGGGTCACCATGCGGTCGGCCTGAAGCAGGATCTGCTTCGGTGAGAGTTCGGGAATACCCCCTTCAAGGTGGTTGTTCGACCAGAAGGGGCGCGACTGGATGAGGCAGAAGGAGTCCTCGGTCGGCTCGAAGGCGAATTCAATGTCGGCCGGGACGCCCATCTTGTTCTCAAGCAGCTTCAGCGTCTTTTTGACGCGCTTATAAAAATCGGGGTAGATGCGTGGAAAGCTGTCGAAGGTGAAGCAGACCTTTGTCCCCGGCGAGAGGGAGGCCATGTTTTTCATGATCTGGAAGAAACAGCCCTCGCCGTCGTCGCAGCGGTAGATCTGCGCGTAAGCGGCGAAGTCGGGGTGGTAGGTGAGCAGCTGCTTCCACTCTTTTTTGATGTCTAACGTCGTTATCTGGTTCGGGTGTTCCTCGTCAATGACATGGAAGGACTCCTGGGCGATCGCCGAGATCTTCTCCGGCGAGAAACCCTCGGGACGAAGTATCGGGTTGGTCAGCGAGACGGTGCACGCGTAACCGCGCTTGGTGCTCATGGTGCCCATGCCGAAGACCATGCGCACGAGGCCGTCGTCCTGCTTCACGCGCGTCGTCCAGCGGCGGAAGTTCTGCGAATATCCGACGCCGGCCATCGTCGGATAGTAGTAGCGCCCTCGCCAGCGTCCCGCCATGCGGATGATGATGATCCCCATGTCGTCGCCTCCGAGGTGGTGGCGCTCACGGTAATCGGCCGCGGCCGGGAAGAAGGTGCGCGAATAGATGCGCCGTACCTCGTTTTCCACGGCGACGGACCGCTCCTCAAGGCTGCCGCAGTTGTTGCTGAGGAAGTTTGTCAGGTATTTTCCGGCGAAGGAGTGTTTTACGTCGTCCTCCAGCCGGCTGGAGCTGCGGATGACGACGGGGTCGCGCATATCCGCGAGGAAGGTGCGGATGTACATGCCGGCCTCCCGCGGCAGCGGCGTTTCAAGAAATACCCGCTCGATCTCCTGTGGGTCGTTGTTCGCGAGCAGCGTGTCGAGGTGAGGTACCCGCTCGAGGAACTGATGGAATATCTCGATGCTTAGGTAGATTGACCGCGGCACCTTCGTCCTGCTCATCTGTTCGTCGCCGCTGTCGCGCAGCTGCCGCAGCGCGAAGAGCAGCGAACGTCCCTTTCCCCCAATAGTGCCGCGCCCGCAGATCAGCGGTGCGAACTCAGGGTCGTCATGCGGCTGCCATTCAAAGTAGAGTTCTCTTGCTCGGTCTGCAGAGGTCATATTATCACTTGCCTTCCGGGGTTTTGTCGATAACGACTCCGGTCTCCGAATCTCCGTCAAGCAGCACGTCAAAGCATCCCTCGTAGTGTCTTACGGCGGGATGGGATATCGTCTGCCACGGATGACTCTCGAACCATTCTCTGTTATATATGTTATTCTTTTCGCCGTCAAATACCGGCAGATAGAGGATGTTGTCCCCGTCCAGGTCGAGGAAGAAGTGCGTCCCGTAGGAGAGCTCGGGAGCCATCCCCTTTTGCGGTATGCCCAGCTCCACGAGACAACCGGAGTTTGACAGCTCGTTGTAGCGCACCGGCACGCCGAGCAGCGGATTAGAGCTGCCCCAGCGTCCGGGTCCGACGAGAATGTAGCGCTCGCCGTCGAGCCGGTCGTTTATCTCTCCCACGGCGCGCGCGACGTCGGCGAAGTCCGCCTGCTTGCCGTAGATATCGGGGTCGACGAAGACGATATGCCTGGCGCCCTCCAGTCTGCCGTTGGCGACCATGCGGTCGCCGCGCAGGATGGTCTTTTCCCGCGGCGTATCGGGAATTTCCACGCGCCCCTTGTCGTCGTAGACGGAGAGCGGCCGCAGTTGCACCAGGGTGAAGCGGTCGTTGCTGACTTCGTAGGCGAACTCCATGTCCACGGGGAGCTGAAGCTCCTTTTCAAAGAGCGAAAGGAGCATCTTGAGCCGCGTGAAGAGCTTCGGGCAGCGGCTTGGCAGCTCGGAGAAGGTGAATACCGGGCGCGGCGCGTTCATGTTGCTCGGATCGGTGTGTATCCAGTGGAAGGCGTTGTCGTCGAACCACTGCAGGTAGGTGGGCGCCATCTTGTGTTTTTTCAGGATATCCTTGATGGTGATGGCGATGTGCTGCGAGGTGAACTTGCGGTGCTCGATATCGACGTAGTCGTAGTGCTCCTGTGAATGCGTCACGATCTCATGGGGTTTCGTCCCCTCTGGGCGGAGGTTGGGGTTTGTGAGATAAAAGGTCCTCGCGTAGGCCCTGTCGACGGTGCGGGTGCCGAGACCGAAGCAGATCCTCACGACGCCGTCCTCTTTCCTGATGCGGGGCGAGGGGCGGCGGAAGACCTTTGAGAAGGCCGCGCCCGCGAGCTCCGGGTAAAACATGTTCCCGTACCTGCGGCCCTCGATGGGCTGGATCAACACGGCCATGCGCTCTCCACCCCACTGTATGCCGTGTTTGCGCTTATATTCGCGCGCCGCAGGGTTGTAGGTGGAGGCGTAGACGGTCTTTATCGCGCTTTCGAGCTCCGCGCGGCGTTCCTCGCGCGTTCCGGCGTTGGAGGAGAAGCGCGTCGCGTACTTTCCCGCGAAGGAGAGGTTGACGTCGTCCTCAAGCGTCGAGGAGGAGCGTACGGAGATGGGGTCCTCGATCAGATCCAGTATCCTTTCAAGCGGTTCATCGAGCGACGGCGGCAGGTGGGCCGCCGCGCAGATTTTGTAGAGCTCGGGGGCGTCCGAGTGCGCGCGCAGATTCATCAGCCGCTCCCAGAGGTTGTTGTACTCCATGAATTCGTCGAAGACCGAAGTAGTTATGACGAAGGAATATTTTGGCAGATGCACGTCGTCCAGCAGACCGTTCTTCTCAAGGATATGGTGCGCGAAGGAGAGTCCCTTCGACTTCCCTCCGATGCGTCCGTCGCCGATGAGCCATCCGCGCTCCTCATAAAAGGGGACAGGGTCGAAGCTCCTATAAAAATCACCGTAATTCATAACGTCCCTCCTAACAGGTTCCATCCGATTCGATGACTAAAAATTCTGTCATTATAACTAATTATTATAGACTATACTTTCGTCTCTTCAAAGCAGAAATTTAATATGATGAATTGTATTTTCTGCGCAAAATTGCGTAAGTTACACAGATGTAACGATATTTTAACGTTTTTTTTACTATGCACTTTGCGGCGGGGTTTAAGATAATAATGGTGATAAGATGTGCCAAGTAAGAGGCTCCAAACGGAGGATGATTTAACGATGATTATGAATAACCGGGAACTGAGCTGGCTGGTATTCAACGACCGCGTGATGCAGGAGGCGCAGGATAAGAGTGTGCCGCTGATGCAGCGGTTAAGGTTTCTCGGCATTTTTTCAAACAATCAGGATGAATTTTTAAAGGTGTGCGTCGCGAAGCTGATCCGCCTGAGCCGCATGAAGGGGCTCAAGGGGGCGCAGGCCGCGAAGGCGCGCGCTGCGGCGGAGGTGCTGCCGCAGCTCTACGCGCGTATGTCCGAATCGCAGGAAAAATTTGACGAGATCTATTACGGCATCCTCTCCGAGATGGCGGCGATCGGGATAAACGTGGTTAACGAACGGCAGCTTACGGAGGAACAGGAGCGATTCTGCGTCGACTATTACGCCTCCGTCGTCAGCGAGCGTATCGTGCCGCTGCTGATCCGCAAGGCGATGAAGCTCCCCTTCATCAGCGACGGCGATATCTATCTCGGTGTCAAAATGACGGGGGCCAAAGCCAAGAACGTGCGTTACGCCTTTATCCAAATTCCCGTCAGCAGCGCCTGCCCGCGTTTCGTCGAACTGCCGTCTGCGGAGGGCCGCCGGGACATAATCTTTCTCGACGACATTATCCGCCTCTGTCTGCGGGAGATATTTTTCATGTTCAGCTGCGAGACGGTCAGCGCCCACACCTTCCGTATCGTGCGCGACGCGCAGATCGAGATGGACGGCGATATCTCCAAGAGCCTGATGGAGAAGATGGAGGAGGGCATTGAGAACAGATACCGCGGTAAACCGGTGCGACTCATCTATGACAGGGAGATGCCGGAAGATCTGCTCTCGCTGATTGTCTCCAAACTATCGCTGAAGGCGGGGCCCTCGCTCGACCCGGGGGGGCGCTACCACCTCAAGCGCGACCTGATGAAGTTCCCGCGCGTCTGTCAGCGCCTCGAAGAGAAGCTGCCCGCGCCGATGCGCAATCCGGCGATCGCCCCCTTCTCCAGTATCCTGAAGGTCGTGGCGAAACGCGACGTGATGCTCCATTTCCCATACCACACGTTCAACCATGTGATAGACTTCCTGCGTGAGGCGGCGATCGATCCCAAGGTGGAGAGTATATTTATCACCCTCTACCGGACGGCGGAACATTCAAAGGTGATCAACGCCCTCATAGGAGCGGCCAAGAACGGTAAGAGCGTCACCGTCATCATGGAGTTCCTCGCGCGCTTCGACGAGGGGCAGAACATTGAATACGCCGATATTCTCCAGCGTGCCGGCGTACGTGTTATCGACGGCGTGGCGGGGCTCAAGGTACACTGCAAGCTGATCCTCGTCGAGCGCCGCGAACGTGCCGGCCTCAAGGGCTACGCCTATATCGGTACCGGAAACTTCAACGAATCGACGGCGAAGATCTACTCCGACTTCGGCCTGCTCACCTGCCGCCGCGAGACCGTCTGTGAGACGCGTTCCGTCTTTGACTCCATCACCGCGCACCAGCCGCTCACCTGCCGTGATCTTCTCGTTGCGCCATATAACATGCGCGCGCGTTTCGAGGCGCTTGTGGAAGAGGAGATCAAACATGCCAAGAAGGGCAAGAAGGCCTATATCAAGGCGAAATTCAACAGCCTTACCGATCCCGAGATGATAAATCTGCTGTACAAGGCAAGCCGTGCCGGAGTTAAAATAAGCCTTATCGTGAGGGGCGCCTGCTGTCTCCAGCCAGGAGTCGAGGGGCTCAGTGAAAACATCAGTGTGATAAGCATCATTGACATATACCTCGAGCACGCGCGGATGGCCATCTTCTGCGGCGGCGGCGAGGAAAAAATATTCATCCTCAGCGCCGACTGGATGACGCGCAATCTTAACCGCCGTATTGAGGTCAGCACGCCGATATATGATCCCGCCATCCGCAGGCAGCTGAAAAAAGTATTCGAAATGCAGTGGAACGACAACGTCAAGGCCCGGGATATGGCGGTATTCGGGGCCAACGAATACGTTGCCGGCGGCGAGGGAAAGCGGTGCCGTTCGCAGCTGGTGCTCCATGAATTCTACAAAAAGGCCGCTGAAAAGAGGAATGAAGAATAATGAGAGATATGAACACGATCGCGGCGCTGGACATTGGCAGCAACGCCGTCCGTTTTCTGATCTGCAGCATAGAGGAATCCAGCGACACGAAAAAATGCCGTAAAGTCGCCTTTCTTCGCGTGCCGGTGCGCCTTGGGGAGGACGTCTTCACCGGGGGCGAGATAAGCGCGCGCCGGAGAATGCTGCTCTGTGAGGCGATGCAGGGCTTCTCCCACCTGATGAAGACCTTCGGCGTGAGCGAATACCACGCCTGCGCCACTAGCTCGATGCGCGAGGCTAAAAACGGCGACGAGATCCTTGATGAGATCAGGGAAAAAAGCGGTATCCAGGTCGAGGTAATATCAGGTCTGGAAGAGGCTGAGATAATATACGCTGCTGGCGTCTCTTCCGCCGGCAGTGAAAATTGGAAAGATTCCCTCCACGTCGACGTCGGCGGCGGCAGTACGGAGGTCGTCATTTACGCCGGCGGCCGCGTCGCTGAATCTCGCTCCTTCCGGCTCGGGACGGTGCGTATCCTGAAAGACGCGGTCGAAGAGGAGGACAAAGAGCTCTTTAAAAAAGAGCTGAAAAAAATCGGGGAAAAATACCGTGGCCTGCGCATCATCGGCTCGGGCGGCAACATAAATAAGGCGCAGAAGCTGCTCAACAAACGGGTCGGCGAGCCCATAAGCGCCGTAGAGCTCAGGATGCTCTACGACACGCTGAAGAAGATGACCTTTGAAGAGAGGATCAACAACTTCAAGCTCAACCCCTACCGCGCCGACGTCATCATCCCCGCGCTGAAAATATTTCTCCTCGTCAGCAAACTCTGCTGCGCGCCGACGATCATCGTGCCGCAGGTAGGGCTGGTGGACGGGATCATCGCCATGCTCCACGCGAAAAGGTCCTCATAAGACAGCCTGACGTCACACCGGGAGGCGGCCGCTTCCCGGTATTTTTTTGCCTTCTCTCCCCTTCACCATACATACGGTGATTTTAGCGACACGCTATCGCGATAATGGTATAGCGCCATATAAAAGTGAATATTGACACAATCGGTACGAAAGATTTAAATATGACCTGTTGATATCGATAATATATAATCGATATGAGAAGTGGGACGAAGGGACGAGAGGCAGCGCCTCCTCTCCCATACAAATAAACAAATAAAGACGGCAACTAGAGGAAGGATGATTCTTATGTCAAACATCATTATCGCTCCCGGTAAATATGTACAGGGCAAAGGTGAACTATCAAAGTTGGGCGGCTATGTGGAAAAACTCGGCGCGAAGCCCTTTATACTCGTAAGCCCCTCCGGTATGAAGCGGGTAAAAGAGCCCATCACGCGGAGCTTCGGCGCGACGCCGCTGGTCTTTGAAGAATTCTGCGGCGAGTGCAGCAAAAAAGAGATAAACCGCCTCATTGAGAAGATGGGCGGCTGCGACGTCGTCATCGGCGTCGGCGGCGGCAAGATACTCGATACCGTGAAGGCCGTCGCCTACTACGCGAAGAAACCCGTCGTCATCGTGCCGACGATCGCCTCGACAGACGCGCCGTGCAGCGCGCTCTCCGTCATCTACACCGACGAGGGCGTCTTTGAGGAATACCTCTTCCTGCCCGCGAATCCCAACCTTGTGCTCGTCGACACCGACGTCGTCGCGGCGGCGCCCGCGCGCCTGCTTGTCAGCGGCATGGGCGACGCGCTCGCGACCTACTTCGAGGCCCGCGCCGTAAAGGCCTCCGATTCCGGCACCTGCGCCGGCGGCAAGGCGACAAACGCCGCCATCTCGCTCGCGAAGCTCTGCTACGACACGCTGATCGAAAACGGCCTCCGCGCCAAGCTCGCCGTTGAGCGCCACGTCTGCACCAAAGCTGTAGAAAACATCATCGAAGCCAATACATTCCTCAGCGGCATCGGCTTTGAAAGCGGCGGCCTCGCCGCGGCGCACGCCGTGCATAATGGCCTGACCGTACTTGAGGCGAGCCACCAGTTCTATCACGGCGAGAAGGTCGCCTTTGGCACGCTTGTGCAGCTTGTGCTCGAAGACGCGCCGACGGAAGAGATCGAAGAGGTCATCGACTTCTGTCTCGACGTCGATCTGCCCGTATGCCTTGAGGATATCGGCATCATCAACCCGAAGCCCGAGGAGATCATGGCGGTGGCGGAGGCGACCTGCGTGCCCTCCGAGACGATCCACTCCATGCCCTTCGAGGTGACGGCGGACAAAGTCTTCGCCGCGATCATGGGCGCGGACGCCCTCGGACGCTTCTACAAGGGCAAATAAAATTTTACGTCTGTCGTACTAAAGGCCTTCGGCGTTCGCCGGAGGTCTTTTTCATTTTTTACATTTGGCGGCGGGGATTTTTTGCGTCCGCCATAAAAAACACACAACGTGATGATAAAATGGAATGACATAAAGAATAAAAGAGGACGCGAAGTTCCGAAGGGGCAAATAATGATGGCTGAAAAAAAACGCATATACCTGATGAGGCACGCGAAGCCCGAGCTGCCGATGAACGGCCGGATATATTACGGACAGACCGACTACCCGCTGGCCCCTCAGGGGGTTGCGGCGGCGAAAGAGGTTGGCGAATACCTCAAGGGTAAAATCACCTTTGATTATCTGTACGCGAGCGATATGATACGCGCGCAGCAGACGGCGAAACTCGCGGCCCCTTACCTTCCGATAAATACGGTCCCCGCGCTGCGCGAGGTGAACCTCGGCGAGTGGGAGGGACGCGGCTACGACGAGGTGCGGGAGCAGTTCCGTGAGATATATGAGGCGCGCGGCGTGAAGTTCGCCGAGGTCGCTCCTCCCGGCGGCGAGACCTTCCGTGAGCTGCAGAGGCGCACGGTGCCCGCCTTCGAGGAGATAGAGTCGGCGCATGAAGGCGGCAGCATCCTCATTGTGGCGCACGGCGCCGCGATCTGGAGCATCATGGCGCGTTATTTTGGTTTCGATCTCAACGACATGTTCTTCTTCCCGCAGGACTACTGCGGCATACACGTCGTTGAGCCGGCAGGCGGACGTATGCGGCTCTGTCAATATAACTGGCTGCCGCTGCTCAAAGCGGCGGGGTAAAATATCCGGGGCCTTTGCGGTCCTCAGAACTCAGAAGGTGGCAGGAAGATGAGGAGAAATAGGGGCGGTATAACTACGGTCCTGGTGATAATAATAGTTGTCGCGATGCTTGCCGCGACGGCCTGGCTCGTGTTGGAGACTCTGAGAAAGCGCAGCGCCGAACAGGGGCTGTCCTATCTGCAAAGCGGCGACTATACCCAGGCGGCGCTCTGCCTGGAGAGGGCGGCGCGCTATTCTCTGCGCCCCGACGCGTCGGTACTCTTCCACCTTGCCGAGGCGCGGCTGAAACTTGGCGGCCTCGCGGAGGCGAAGGGCGGCTTTGAACGGGTGATCTCTCTTGAGCCGCGGAACGCCGCCGCAAGATATGAGCTTGGAAAAATATATATCGGAGAAAAGAACTTCGGGGCGGCGAGGTCTGAGATTACGGCGCTCGAGGAGATCGGTACGGAAGAGGCGAAGGAATACGCCGACGAACTTAAGGGAGCGATCCAGACCGGGGCCGTGAAGGGTTTCTTCAACGAACTCCTGAAAAAGATACTCCCAGGCGGCGTTCCCGACGCGTTGAAAAACGCCGTGCCGGAGACCGAAGAATAACGGTAGCCCCGCGAAAGGAAAAGTGCGATGAGGATAAAATACAAAGCGCTCTCGGCGGCGCTCCTGCTGCTTGGGTTTACGGCGCTTCCGGCCTTCAGCGCGGAGGCTCCGAAGGTGATCGAAGTCGCGAAGAGCCCGCTTCATAAAAACTACTTTGAGATCCCCGTTGCCGTCGTGCCGCGCGCGGGCTACAACTTTAAAAAAACGGAGTCCGGCGCCGCCGACAACGCCAAAAAAGTCTCTCTTGACGCCGTGCTGCTCCACATGCCCTATACGCGGCTGCTGGAAGAGATAGCGAACGACTGCCTCAAAAAAGAAAACATGGAGGTCAAATCACGCTCCTCCTTTATCTGGAACGGCAGCGCGACGGAGCTTCTCAAAATCTTCCAGCCGAGCGGCAAAACCGTGATCGGGAAATGGGTCCTCATCGTAGACCGCGGGGCCGATACCTGCTGGATGATAAGCGGGGCCTACAGCGCCAAAGACGCGGCGGCGGCCCAGGCCGTGCTTGATACCTTAAAAAGCGCCTGGTGGCCCTCCGATGATACGGTGCCGCAGGAGGCCTCGGGCATGCTTCTCGCGAACGTAAAAACAGAGGAGACCCCTTTTCGTATCGCGGGATTTTGCCAGGACTCGCTGATATACACGAAAGACGGGCGTATCCCGACGCAGGACCCGGACCAGGCGCTCTACGTGATATCGCACGTCTCCGGAGCATACATTCCCTCAGAAAAACGCGAATCCTTCGCGGCGGAACATATCGCCGAAGTCGAGCGGGGGGCGAAGCTTGAGATAATATCTCAGACGCAGGAATCGATAAACGGCCTTCCCGCGATCGTGACGGTGGCCTATACCGAAGGCGAGCCGCAGTCCCTCATCTATCAGGCGGCTGTCTTCAAGGCCTCGCGGGTGATCATGCTGGTCGGCATCGCGCGCCGGAACATCCCGCAAAACCTGGAAAGCTTCCACAAGCTTACGGCCTCCTACAGCGAGAGTTGAAATAAAAAAACCTAACCGGCAAGAGATGGAAAGGAGAGGATCTTTAAAGATGAAAAAACTGATATCGGCGCTGTTGATGATACTTCTTATCGCCACAGCCGCCGCCGCGCACCATCCGGGGCCGCCGCCCCAGCACCACGGCGGACCGGGGCCGGGACCCGGACCGAGACCTGGCCCGCCCCCAGGGCCAAGGCCTGGAGTGAGGCCAATGCCGCGCCCGATGCCGCCTGGTCCGCCGCCCGGTCCTATGCACGGACCGCATCCTGGCTGGAGGCCGGGACCGCCGCCTCCCCCGCCGCGCCATTACCACGGCGGCTTCTGCTGGGACTCCGGATGGTTTGGCGGCGGCCTGGGAATCGGCGTGCTGCTCGGCACGATGGTGAACAACCAGTACCAGTCACAGGCGGAGGCGAATGCCATCGCGCGGCAGCAGGCCTATGAGCGCAAAGTGAACGAAGTCAGGAACGCGGCGCGCGACATCGCCGCGGCGCAGAGCAGCCATGTGATGCAGATAATCTCACAGGTCGGCCCCGAATACGCCCTGCAGGACCTCAACAGCTACTGGCAGGCACAGGGACAGGCGACCTTTCTTGACGCCCATACCCCCAGCGTGCTCAAAGTCGCGGGCTTCCAGCAGGAGCTGACGATACTCTACACGGTGGACCCGTCAAGGCAGAGCGTCACCGTGACGGTAAACGCTCCCCAGTACGACATCTCGGAGAGCAGCACCGCGCAGTATACGCCGCCGGCTCCGGCCGCGCCGGTGAAGGCCGCCGCCAAAGTGATGGGCTTCACCGTAGCGGACGACGCCCGCAGCCCCGAGGGCTTCCTGCTAGTGCGCGACGTGACTCCGGCGACGGCGGCCGCCTATGTGGGGCTGAAAAACGGGGCCGTGCTCTATCAGGTCGACGGCTACAGCACCGCCCAAGTCGGAGTCGAGCAGATGAACGCCTATATTGAGGGGCGCGCCGCCGCCGACGCGGTGGTGGAGATCACCTTCTCCGACGGCGGGAAGCAGAAGACGGCCCAGATCAAGCTGTAGGCGGCAGATATACCGACAGGCTCGGCTCTATACGATAGAGATAAGCCTCTGCCTATGCGCGGAGAGGAAACGGCGCCGCGCAAAATTTTGTAAAAAAGTATTGCGCCAACCGTGGAAGTCGTGATAGACTAACATTTGTGCAAGCGGACCCGTAGCTCAGCTGGATAGAGCGACTGCCTCCTAAGCAGTAGGTCATCGGTTCAATTCCGGTCGGGCCCGCCAATTAAAAGAATAGAAACGGCTTTCAAGTACATCTTGGAAGCCGTTTTGTCATTTATGCCAATTTCATTATTTTTGGAAATTGGCCGGACGGTCGGACATAATGTAAATATATGGCAGTCAATATCTTCTTCATGGAAAAACGTGATAATATTATTTCTCTGTTATATACGACGCCCCGCGCGGGATGCGCGGCGGAAAGGATGTCTGAGATGAAATTTAATTTATGGAAGATCACGGCCGCCGTGCTGGCGGCGCTGCTTTTAGCGGTTCCGGTTCGCCTGTCGGCCGATGTGGTCAAAGGCGAATATGCGGAGGGGCGTATACTCGTAAAAATTGTCTCCGCGCCTCAAGGTGCTTTGAAGGGACGTTCCCTGTCGTCAGCCTCATCGACGGAGATCGCCGGAATGAAGATAGAAAAAAGCTGGGATTTTGCGGCAAGTAAGACGAGCGCTGAAAATGGCGGAAGAACTCTCTCCGCAGGCGGAACAGAGGGCGGCGAAAGGATCGCCCTGCTCTCTTCAGGGACTATGAGTACGGCACAGATGCTTGCGGCGGCGGAGAAAGAACCGAGCATAACCTACGCCGAACCGGACTATAAAATATATCCGGTGTCACTGCCGAATGATCCCGCGGTAACCGAACAGTGGGCTTACAGCAATAAAATTAAAAGTCCAGCCGGCGGAGCCACTACCGTCAATATACAGAGTGCGTGGGGCAGAGCGGAGGCCTCTCACAATGCTGAGGTGGCGGTCGCGGTTGTGGACATGGGTGTGGATTATGAACATCCGGATCTGAAAGACAATATGTGGGACGGCAGCGAATACGGCTACCCAAAGCATGGTTGGGACAGCGCGCTTGATACGAACGACCCGATGGACAGAGATGGACATGGTACGCACGTCGCCGGGATTGTCGCCGCCAGCTCAAACAACGGAATCGGGATTGCGGGGGCGGCGCGCGGCACGAAGATAATCGTCGTCAAAGTTTTCGGCCGCAGCGACGGGTTTTCCTCCTCTGTGGTAGACGCCTATAGCAAACTGCTGACGTTGAAGGCAAGCGGCGTTAAGCTTGTGGCGACCAATAACTCCTGGACAGCCCCTATACTCTCAAAGACGGCGGCGGAGGCGATGGAGGCGCTCGGCAGGGCGGGGGTTGTCAACGTTGTCGCTGCTGCAAACGATCACGCGGACAACGATACGACGATGGGGTTTCCCTTTAACTTTCCCTCCGATTATTCCGTGGTCGTCGCGGCCTCCACGCCATGGGACGAGATTGCGGAATTTTCCAACTACGGAAAACGCTCCGTGCACCTTGCCGCGCCCGGCGCTTGGATACTGAGCACATATAGCCGGAAAGCTGAAAAAGAAGAATCTATACTGAAAAATTCCTTTGCAAAGCCGCTCATATCCGACGATAAGCTGGTCTACTACAGAGATTTCGTCTCCGCCGAGGGGCTTACCCTTTCAGGTTCGGAGAACGGCACGCAGAGCATATCGACTGATGACGGCTATCTGGAGTGGAAAATTTCGGCGCAGAGGGCCGGTACCTTTGCCATCACGATAGATAAAGAATTCGACCTGCGTGCCGTCAGCGCGGACAGCTATGCCCTTCATCTCAGCACGGCCTCAGTCAGCGGCAGAGCGTGGAATATCTCTCTCTGCTCCTCAGACGGTAAAGACGGGACCAACCGGGACACGCATAAAATACCCCAGAACGCAAGCGACGGGGGCAACTCCTGGTCTGGCAGCGTCAGACAGATAAACGCTCCCGACGAGGAGAAAGAAGAGTGGGAGGAGATAATCACTCCGGCGAGACAGGTTTGGTACAGCTCTGAAGTACGCGTGGAGTTGTCCGTAGAGATGTCCGCGGGTGAAGAGCGGACGATAAAAATCAAGGAGATTGCGATCACGAAGGGAAAACCGTACGGCGCCGCCGCCCCCTACCGCCATATGGACGGTACCTCGATGGCGGCCCCCGCTGTTGCCGGATGCGCGGCGCTGCTCGCCGTGACATATCCAGGGATGACGCCGGCCGAGCTGCGCGCGCGGCTCATCGGCGGAGCGGTGAAGATACCGTCGATGAAAGATAAATTGCTGAGCGGTGGCCGGTTTGATGTTGAGAAGGCGGCTGTCTCTCCCTCGCCGGTAATAAATACCGCCTTGGCTGCGGGCGGTGTGCTGACGCTTGAGGGCTGGTTTTTCGGCAAAACCGGAACGCTTGCGCTGAATGCCGGAGGAACAGAACAACAGCTTAAAATTCTCTCATGGGAGGACGGAAGAATCACGGCGGCGCTCCCCGAGCCTCCCGTCGGCTGGAGCGAAATCACCGTGAGACGCGCGGATGGCGACTGGGGGCGAAAGATCACTGAGCTTTCACATGCCGCTGCGCAGTGGGAGAGCCTTGCCGCTTTGCCGGTTTATATGCATAAAGCGCGGCTTGCCGCGGATGAGGAAAAAGGGCTGATATACCTCGCGGGCTGTTTCTCTCAAGAGAAGATGACATCACTCTTCGCCTGTTACGACATCGCGGAGGACCGCTGGCGGGAACTTGCCCAACTTCCAAAAGAGATATACGCTGATTTAGACAAAGAGGGTAATCCAATACACTTTAGCCTTGACGCGGCGCTCACTATCTACAAGGGGGCTCCCGTAGTAATACGCAACTACGACGGGGTGGCTATCATCGCGGCGACGTATCGTGACGGCGCGTGGAAGAGCGTAAAAATCGAAAGCTTCACGGAAAAGCCGACTTGGTATGATAAGGCGGTTTTCGCCACACCGGCAAAAGACGGAAAGTCGATCCTGCTGCTTCTCAGCAGCGGTACTTTGTGGCGTGTGGACCCGGACGGAGGAAAAGCCGAAAAGATGGCCGCGGTGCCGGAACTCAGCGGCAGGGACCTTGACGGAGCGGCGATAACGGCCTCGAACGGCGTGATAGCGATAGCTGGCGGCGCCGGTGACGCCGCGGCGGTTCCCCTCTTCTGCGACGGTGAGAGATCCTGGACGGGAACGCCGTGCCCGCTTCCAGAGTCCGGTAAGTTTACCTGGAAATACGCGGCCTGCGGCATCTATAACGGATTTCTTCTCCTGCTTGAAGGCACTTGGAACACGCCTCCCGCGATAGGCAGCGGCGCCTATTATGATATGGACAAGAAGATATGGCTTCCAGCGCCTACGGGGCGGACGGCGTCAAGGAACTGCGGAGCCTCCGTGGTCGTCGGCGATTACCTCTACCGTGCGGCGATAACGGATTTCTTCGGCGGCGTTGAGGACGCCTTCGAACGTCTGGATCTGCGCGATGATGCGCCGGAACCGCGGCCCTCAGGCAGTGGCGGCTGCGATGGAGGCTTCGCCGCCGCAGCGCTGCTGGCCTGTGTCCCGTTGATTTTCGTAAGAAAGAAAAAGTAAGGCGGTATATTATGAGTCTGCTGAAAAAGTAGTTTGCACCTTAAGCATCACACTAAATACAGTGTTATTCTTGGTTGTGCTACATTGTATTTTGCGGCGTTTTTGAAGGAGCGCTCACTTTTTCAGTAGCCTCTATATTGGTCCAATTCCAATATTTTTTGACGTCTTAAAGAATAAAAACGGCTTTCAAGTACATCTTGGAAGCCGTTTTGTTATTATTAAAATATTACACAGCCATATTACGAAATTTGAAATTTACGGAACAGGAGGAGAACATACGGTAAGGACTTCTATCTCCTGTTTCAGCGGATTGGAAAATATAAAAGGTCTGGATGCGTTGTAGTAAATACTGTCCCCTGGATAAAGATCATATGTAACATCTTCGTACTTGAAGCGCAGAAGCCCCTTCACTACGATCATAAACTCTTCGCCTGGATGCGAAGAGAAGAAGGTGTCCATTTCAGGTAAAATTTTAATATATGTTGCCTGCATGATCTTATCCTTTGCGCTGCCCTGAAGCGGTTCGTAAACCATACACTTGTCATCGTGCCAAAGCTGCTTGCGGTCCGCTTTGCGCACGACGACGTCTTGGCTTATTTCTGTTTCAAAGAAATAGACGATGGATACGCCGTAAAACTGGGCCAGCTTTCTTAATGTTGAGATTGTCGGCTCTACCTTCCCCGTTTCTATCTGGCTTAAATAGCTGGCCGAAAGTCCGACTCCGCTTCCGACATCTTTTAAATGTAAATTTCTTTCTTTTCGGAGACTTTTAATTTTTTGGTGTAATAATTCGTGTGACAACGAAAACACATCCTAATTTTTCAGTGTTACTTAATT